>CAZEWB010000277.1:0-5485 GCA_964515655.1 uncultured Bacteroidales bacterium | reverse complement strand
TTAAAATAGTCGTTATACAGCATGAGTTTGGATTTTTCAAAACGCAGGAACAGGCATTTCTGAAATTCTTATATGAACTTACAAAGCCTGTTGTTATTGTATTTCATACGGTACTGCCTCATCCGGATAAGCAATTAAAGTCAAAAATAAAAAGCATTACGGCCGTTTGCAAGTCGGTCGTTGTAATGACACATAATTCAGCTGTGATTTTAACGGATGATTATGATTTGCCGGAACAAAAAATATCAGTGATAGCGCACGGCACCCATTTGGTTCTGCATTTAAGTAAAAAAGCTCTGAAGTTGAAATATGGATTAAAGGACAGAAAAGTTCTTACAACATTTGGGCTGCTTAGTTCAGGAAAGGGTATTGAAACCACCATAGATGCATTGCCGGCTATCGTTAAGCAATGCCCTGAAGCAGTATTCCTGATTATTGGTAAAACGCATCCCGAAGTTAAAAAAGCAGAAGGAGAAAAATACAGGGAAATGCTCGAGCAAAAAGTAAAAGATTATGCACTTAATGATCATGTGATATTTATTAATGCCTATTTAAAATTACCGGATCTACTCGAATATTTACAACTTACCGACATTTATCTGTTTACAAGCAATAATCCCAACCAGGCTGTCAGCGGCACTTTTGCTTATGCCATGAGTTGCGCCTGTCCTATCATCTCTACACCTATTCCCCATGCAAAAGAAATATTAACTGAGAATACAGGGATTATTTTTGATTTTCGCAATTCACAACAATTAGCCGGTCATGTTATCCGCTTACTCAATAATAGAGCATTACGAAGAAATATAAGTTCGAATACCTTAGAGAAAATAGTTTCCACAGCATGGGAAAATTCTGCTGTTGAACATGCTATGTTATTCGGCAGAATTGCCGGCGAAAAAATCAAAATACAATATAATCTGCCTGACATTAACCTGAACCACCTCAAACAAATGACAACAAGTACGGGGATCATTCAATTTTCTAAAATCAATCAACCCGATATCAAATCAGGTTATACATTGGATGATAATGCCAGAGCTCTTATATCAATGTGTATGTATTTTAAATTGACAGGGGATAAAAAAAGTATTTATTACATACATAAATATCTCCGTTTTATTAAACATTGCATGCAGCCTGCAGGTGACTTTTTAAATTATGTAGATAGTGAGAAAAATTTTACCGTACAAAACAACACTGTCAATCTGGATGATGCTAACGGAAGAGCTGTCTGGGCTTTAGGGTATCTGGTGTCATTAACTGACCTGTTCCCCGAAGAAACCATATCAGAAGCCGGAACAATGATTCAAAAATCCCTGTTCCGTATGAGCACGGTGTATTCTACACGCGCTATGGCTTTTACTGTAAAAGGGATATATTATTATCACAGCACTGTTAAATCTCATGAGAGCCTCGATCTTTTAAAAACATTTGCCAATCGTTTGGCTCAGATGTATAAGCATGAATCCGGTGAAAAATGGAATTGGTTTGAAACTTATCTTACATATGCCAACAGCATATTGCCGGAAGCAATGTTGTATGCATGGTTATTAACAGGAGAAACAATTTATAAGGATATTGCCATATCATCATTTGATTTTCTGTTGTCACATATTTTTAATGAAACCGGGATAGAAGTGATTTCCAATAAGAACTGGCTTCAAAAAGGAAAAGAAGCAGGGCATTTTGGAGAACAACCCATTGATGTTGCCTATACAATAATGACGTTGAGCAAATTTTACGATGTATTTATGGATGAAAGCTACCGCATGAAAATGGAAACGGCGTTCAATTGGTTTCTTGGGAAGAACCGCTTACATCAGATTATTTATAACCCATGTACCGGCGGTTGTTATGACGGACTGGAGGAAATTCATGTGAATCTTAATCAGGGGGCAGAATCAACGGTGAGTTACCTGATGGCAAGATTAACTATGGGAAAGTATAAATATTAAATAAAAATAATGTGTGAATGATGTAACTCTTTTGTTTAATTGTGTAATGCTTTCAGAAATTAAAGGCCTCACCTTTGTGTTGTGAATCCCGAATAATTCGGGACACATATGTCCCGCCAATTGCGGGCAATTTAAAAAACAAAAAATCATGAAAAAAACAATTATCACTTTGCTGTTCTTCCTTTCGATATTAAGTTTTAATATCTCTGCACAGGAAGCAACTTCTGCCGAAAGATTCGGAAAAACATTGAATTTAGGGTTGGGATTAGGATACTATGGATATGTGGGACACTCTATGCCTGTTATTCATGCTGACTTCGAATTTGACGCGGCAAGAAATTTCACACTTGCTCCTTTTATCAACTTTTATTCATACAGTAACCCATACTATTGGGGAACCAATGATTATCCATATAAGTATTATTACTACAGAGAAACAGTTATTCCGATAGGTATTAAAGGAACTTACTATTTTAACGAATTACTTAACGCAAACTCAAAATGGGATTTTTACCTTGCAGGTTCATTAGGATTTGCAATAGTAAATTCATCATGGGATAGTGACTACTACGGGGACAGAAATGTGTATCATGGAGCAAGTTCTTTATATCTTGATTTACACATAGGATCAGAATATCACATAAATAACAGAATAGGATTATTTCTTGACCTCTCAACCGGTGTTTCCACATTTGGTTTAGCTATACATTAATTTTTGTGAAGATTACATGACCACTGTTTTAAACAGTGGTCTTTTATTTAAGAATAAAATAAATCAAAGATAAAATGAAAACTTTAAAAATGATCATTATAGGAATAGTGTTGTTTATTGCGAGTGCAGTACAGGCACAAGTTATAGTGAATGTAAATATTGGTTCGCCACCGCCATGGGGCCCTGTCGGATACTCCGACGTACGTTATTACTACCTGCCCGATGTGGAAGCCTATTATGATATTCAATCGTCAATGTTTATTTATTATAGTGGAGTAGCATGGATTCATAGAACTTATCTTCCTACGCGATACAGAGGTTATGATTTGTACGGCGGATATAAAGTAGTGATGACAGGCTATGGCGGCGATGCCCCTTACACCAATTTTAAGGAGTATAAAAAGAAATATGCAAAAGGCTACCACGGCCAGGCGCAAAAAACCATTGGAGAGAAACCGGGAAAAGGAAACTCCAAGTCAAAAACACCTTCTAAAGATCACCAAAATAATAAAGTTAGCCAGGGTAATGATAAAAATATGAAAAATAATCCTGGTCATGACGGTGGAAACGGTAAGAAGAAGTAAATTAATAATTAAACAAGATGGATAATACAGAACTTGAAAAATCAAAAGCGCATATCACGGTAGAAATAATTGAATATGTTCCCAATTCGGTCGTCAGCAAAACAATTCTGAAAAAATCGACAGGAAATATAAGTGTAATGTCATTTGACAGCGGTGAAGGATTAACAGAAAAAATTTCTCCGTTCGACATCTACGCGCAAATCATTGAAGGTAAAGCTGAGATGGTGATTGACGGAACCTCCATATTACTTGAAACAGGCCGGTCCATTATTATACCTGCCCATAAGTCTAATCTTATAAAAGCAAACGGACGGTTTAAAATGATTCAGACTGTAATTAAAAGCGGTTACGAATAAGATATTTACTAGACAGGACAGGTAGTTGTGAGAACGATATAACTCTTGTCTCGAATCGGATAGTACTTTCCGGAATTAATGGACTTATCTTTTTTCTTGGAAAATTAATTCACAATTAAAATTAAAAAAATGAACACAACAGAAATAAAAGTAAACTGGAATGAACTTAAACTCAAACTAAAACAAAAATACCCGAGATTAACAAAAGCTGATTTACATTGTCAGGAAGGTATGGAGCAGGATATGTTAAGAATGGTGGAATATAAACTTCGGAAAACCAGAAAGGAAATGCAGTATATAATCGAAAAGCTATAACCTGTATTTTTAAAATAAAAATAATTATTAATTAAAAACAAAATTATTATGAACTACATTTATTTAATTATTCCAATAGTGTTTATATTCCTATTAGGGATCAGAATTATAAGGCCGACCCAGAGAGGGTTAATCGAGAGATTGGGTAAGTACAATCATTTTGCCAGGCCGGGGTTTCATTGGATCATTCCTGTCATTGAACGTATGTATATTGTAAATATTACCGAACTGATGGTAAATGCAGAACCACAGGAGATAATTACCAATGATAATCTGAATGCCAGCGTTGATGCCCAGGTTTATTTTAAGGTGAAAGACGATGAAGAAAGTGTTAAAGGATCACAGTATAACGTAAATAATTATAAATGGCAGATCGTTAACCTTGCCCGCACTACCCTTCGTAATATTATCGGTACTTTAACCTTAAAGTCCGCTAACAGTGAACGCGGAAAAATAAACGCAGAACTGCATAAGACCCTGCTTATCGAGACACATACATGGGGTATAGAAATTGTAAGAACGGAACTGAAAGAAATTGACCCGCCTAAAGACGTGCAGGAAACAATGAATAAAGTGGTGAAAGCTGAAAATGAAAAAATTGCTGCTATTGACTTTGCATCTGCCAGGGAAACCGTTGCCGACGGTGAGAAACGGGCAAAGATTAAAGAAGCAGAAGGGTTTAAGCAATCTAAAATATTGCACGCTGAAGGAGAAGCCGAAGCTATTAAACTGGTAAATGAAGCGGCAGATAAATATTTTGTCGGAAATGCCCAGTTATTGAGGAAACTGGAAACTGTTGAAGCATCACTCAGGGAAAATTCAAAAATTGTAATTCCGGCAGGAAGCGAACTGGTAAATATTATCGGGGAGATGGCAGGAATAATTCCATTGGACAGGAAACAAAAAGAAAATTAATCTCATAATGGATAGTAATGAAATTAAAAAAGCTCAGGCTCAGAATATAGCTGATATCATTGATTATGTTCCCAATTCAGTGGTAAGCAAGAACATAATCAGTAAAACTACAGGGAGTATCAGCATCATTGCAGTTGACACAGGCGTTAAGTTAGCCAGAAAAATAATCCCGTTTGATGTATTTATTGAGATAGTGGAGGGTTCGGCAGAAATTGTGATTGAAGATAAATCCATAATACTTAAATCCAATCAGGGTATTGTAATACCTGCTCATGTGCAAAACAGAATTATTGTACGGAAGAGGTTTAAAATGCTGGAAACAATAATAAAAAGCGGGTACTGATAAGAACCGTTAGTTATATGCTGACAGAAGGAAGCTCATTACTAACATGATAAATTAATAATATTTACAAAGTCAAAGTGCGGAGTCAGCACTATAAACACTGACAAAATAAAAATGAAAAAATTTACAATTATCCTGTCAGTTTTATTTGCAATGACAATTAAGACAAATGCCCAAATAACAAATAATGGATTTGAAGCATGGACAACCATAGGCAGTTACGAAGATCCTGATGGATGGGCAACAATGAACATGGCTTGTACGGGGCCTTTCTATTCATGTACAAAATCAGATGATCATTA
>CAZEWB010000276.1:0-5510 GCA_964515655.1 uncultured Bacteroidales bacterium | reverse complement strand
TGTGTTGGGTGTGTTTGGTTGTGTTTGTGGAAAAGGGAAAACCCGGAAGCCCGAAAGTATCAGAAAACAGGAACGTAACAGTTCATTATACCGGCTATTTCAACGATGGCAGAATTTTCGATTCGTCGGTGAAAAGAGGAGATCCTATTAATTTCATAGTCGGAAAAGGCCAGGTAATTAAAGGCTGGGAAGAAGGCATTCAACTGATGAGCGTTGGCGATAAGATGCGCCTTCTTATTCCTTACGATCTTGCCTACGGCGAACAGGGACGTCCTCCTGCTATTCCCGCAAAAACAGATCTTACTTTCGACGTAGAACTTATTAATGCACTCCCGGTTCCCGAAATAAAACAATTTGATACCAAAGGTAAGGACACGTCTGTAACAGCTTCCGGACTAAAGTACATTGTGGTTACAGAAGTGAAAAAGAACGGTGTTGTTCCTCAGCCCGGGCAGACTGTTTCTGTTCACTATACCGGATATTTCGAGGACGGCAAAGTATTCGATTCATCTGTTGAACGCGGAAAACCGCTGGAATTCCAGTTAGGAAAGGGTATGGTCATAAAAGGCTGGGACGAAGGTATTGCACTGATGAGAAAAGGCGAAAAACTCCGCCTGCTTGTCCCTTACAATCTTGCTTATGGAGACAAAGGCTATCCCGGTGCAATTCCTCCAAAGGCCAACCTGATATTCGACGTTGAACTTATAGATGTTAAATAAGTGTATGTGCGGAGTCCTCTCTGTGGTTCTCTGTGAAAATATGAATAATATCTACATCTACAAAACACAACAAATAGTTATCCTGAGGATCCCTATAAAGGTGCGCACTTATCTTCATAAAGAAAATGACAAAAAGCCCAACTCCCTAACCGTCATTCTGAATTTATTTCAGAATCTCCTCATGCCCTTGCGCATCCTTCGACATTTCCGCCATATACTTTTCTGTTCTCTTTTTGTTTTAAGCGGGCGGGCTCAGAGTGCCCCGTCTTTTTAGTTAATAAAAGATGCACGATATCCGCTTTTCACTAATCATCCCGATCTATAACCGTCCCAACGAGGCAGAAGAGATATTGCAAAGTCTTTCACTGCAGGACGACAAAGATTTTGAAGTGGTGCTGGTAGAAGACGGCTCGACCTTAAAATGTGATACCGTTGCAGAAAAATATTCGGGTCAACTTAATATTAAATACATTTTCAAAGAAAATACAGGACCGGGCGACAGCCGGAATTATGGCTGTGGCGCTGCTTCCGGAAATTATTTTATAATACTTGATTCAGACTGCATTATTCCCCCACAGTACATAAGTACCGTAAGGAAAAATCTTACCGCAAACTACGTTGATGCATGGGGCGGTCCCGACAGCGCGCACGAGAGTTTCACTCCTATGCAGAAAGGGATAAACTATACAATGACGTCAATTTTTACTACGGGGGGAATAAGAGGAGGCAGCGAAAAGATAGGAATATTCCAGCCCCGGAGTTTTAACATGGGTATTTCGCGCGAGGTATTTGAAAAGACAGGAGGCTTTGGCACAATCCATCCTGGCGAAGACCCCGACCTGAGTTTCAGGATATGGAAAGCAGGGTATAAAACGACTCTTTTCAGCAACGCCCACGTTTTTCATAAGCGCCGTATCGACTGGGGAAAATTCTCAAAACAGACCTACAAGTTCGGAGTGGTGAGAGTTATTCTGAATAAATGGCATCCGGGATCGGGGAAAATCACTTACTGGTTTCCTGCGGTTTTCTCATCCGGACTGATTTTCTCCGCTGCAATTGCCTTCTGGTTCCCATGGCTGATAATGCTCTTTGGTTTATACTTTCTTATTCTGTTTGCTGATGCAATTCTGAGAACCAAAAGCCTCTGGGTTGCAATGCTGGCATTTGTTGCTGTGTTTGTCCAGTTTTTCTCCTATGGCTGGGGATTTATAAAGTCGCAGTTCAGGATAAACATTCTGGGAATGGAACCCACAAAAGCTTTCCCGGGGTTCTTTTTTAAATTAAAGTAAGCGGTTTTTGTTTCAAAATCTTGGAGATTTTGTACAAAATAATTACGTATACAAGAAATTGTAAATCTCCAAGATTTAGGACACGAAAGAAATGTTTGTGGGATTTAGTGCTTTTGAGATTTAGCGGCGGATTGACCTTCCATCGTCGCCCGAAGGGGGACATGGAAGCGTCAAAGAGTTTGAGTTTGTCAACGATTCCATGTCCTCCTTATCGCTTTAAATAAAAATCATGGTTACACCGTCGGACGATGGAATGTTGACATAAAAGTAAAGGCAGACCACTTTCGCGATCCGCCCTACCGTAACGGGTGTTGAGTTGTCAGGCTATTTTTTGAAAACGAATTTGTAATAGAATTTTTCGCCAACAAGTTCTTTCATCTTTTTAGTTGCAAAGTTTTCGAGTTTTGTCTTTACATACTGGGCCAGTTCGGGTTGTCCGTTTATCTCATTTACTTTTACAGTTCCGTCTTGCTGAAGTTCGAATTCAACGCTTACCGAGGAACCGGGCTGCACAGAAAGATTGTCAGGAAAATCAATAAGGCGCGTAACCTGTTTTTCGAGTTTGCTTAATCTGCGGGTAGGGTCGCTGATCGCGTTAGCGCTTGCGAAAATTACTGTCAGCATCATTGCTGCTATCATTACTGTTGTTTTCATAGTTTTTAGTTTTTGTTTGTTTGACATATAACGCCCGTACTAAAGAAAAAGTTACAAAAGATTTTTTAAAGTATTGAATTGCAGTTTAAAAGTACTTCGAAAAAACAGTCTTCCAATGTCAATATTTGGTAATAATATCCTTAAAGGATAGCTATCGAAATGCGGGATACTGTAAAAATTGAAATTGTCAGTAATTACATAAAAATTTAATATACAAGCGTGAACGTGGTAAAAAACCGGTAAAAAGTCAGTCATTAAAACATATCAGCAAAGTTTGAGAACAGTACTAATTAATTTACATTTGCATTGATGAACAGCAAAGTAACCGCAGCGGCAGTCTCCATTTTTTCCAACACTTTTCTTATTATAATAAAAGTTGTTGTAGGATTATTAAGCGGTTCTGTCAGTATAATATCAGAGGCGCTGCACAGCGGTACCGATCTGATAGCTTCGTTCATTGCATTTTTCTCTGTAAAAGTATCCGACAAGCCACCCGACAAGGAGCATCCGTTCGGACACGGGAAATTCGAAAATGTATCGGGGGTCATCGAGGCTCTGCTGATTTTTATTGCTGCAGCGTGGATTATATACGAGGCTGTGGATTCGTTCAATCATCCAAAAGTACTCGAAAATCTCGAATGGGCAGTTTTTGTCATGGGCGTTTCGTCTGTTACAAACTTTTTTGTAAGCAGGTATTTATACAGAGTGGCAAAAAAAAGCCGCTCAATTGCTCTCGAAGCGGATGCGCTTCACCTTAAAGCTGATGTTCTTACTTCGGCAGGTATCCTTGTCGGACTTGTTATAATAATCCTTACAGGCTATACATTTCTTGATCCGGTAATAGCAATTTTAGTTGCCGCATATATACTGTATGAGTCATACATTCTTTTACGCAATGCATTCAATCCGCTTATCGACATGGCCATGCCGCCAACAGAGATGAAAATGATAGAAGAAGTGCTTGCATTGTACCGGTATCATCATTTCAGAACCCGCCAGGCAGGTCGTTACAGGTTCGTGGATTTTCATCTTGAACTTCCCGGAGACTTATCTCTCGCCCAGGTTCATGAGATCTGCGACAGAATAGAAAAAGATATTGAAAGTAAACTTGAGAGTACAGAAGTAACAATTCATGTTGAACCGAAAGATGATGAGAAGCCGTAAAATCACAGTAATAATAGCAGCGGGAGGAACCGGAACTCGCTTTGGCGGAAAAGTCCCGAAACAGTTTGCCTTGTTGAATAAAAGACCCATCCTGTGGCACGCACTCATTGCCTTCAGCCGTTTTTCGCCCGGAATAAAAATTATAGTAGCAATGCCCTGTAACAGTATTCCTTTCTGGAAAGAGATGATCGCACAGTATCCGTTCACTCCGGGTCATATTCTGGCCGAAGGTGGTAAAACCCGCTTTCATTCGGTAAAAAATGCACTTGCCCTTTGCCCCGATGACGGAATAATTCTGGTTCATGATGCCGTCAGACCTTTTGTTTCGTACGATCTTATCGAAAGAATTGTTAAAGCAACTGCCGGAAAAGGCGCCGCAATACCAATTGTGGAAATATCCGACTCAATAAGGCAGATCATGCCAAAGGGCAGTAAGGTCGTCAACAGAAAAGATTTCGTAAGGGTTCAGACACCGCAGGGATTTAATGCAAATTTGCTGAAAAAGGCCTATATGCAACTGTACAGCGAAAAGTTTACGGATGATGCCTCAGTAGTCGAAAGCGATGGCGGAATTGTAACTCTGGTGCAGGGCGAAGAGGCTAATATTAAAATAACGGTTCGGTCGGATCTGTGATCACGACCTTAAATCGTCCGCCGGTTGAACGTTGTATAATAAACCCGCATTACGCAATAGAAAAGAAAAGTCTTAACCTTTTAAGACCCAAATTCCAGGACCCAAGACCCAAATTCCAAGGCAGCTTTCCCCGGGCTTGGATTTTTGTCTCTATTTAAAGATCCAAAATACTTGTTAACTTTCTTGGGGCTCTTGAGGCTTGGATTTTGAGACTTTGGACTTATTCAAGCCTCTATTACTAAGCATTATAAAAAAACCTATTGCTTAATTTGCTATAAAACATGTATTTGCGGTCATGGAAGCGTCGTGCGGATATTGTTTTTGGATAGGTGCGAGGGTGGAATCACCCCGTCAAAGCGGTGGACCCCCGCAATTGGCCGGGTGATGCTCTGCACAATGGGTCTGTGGTTTTGGGTCATGGCAGCGGGTCTGGTTTTATGTCGTGGTCTTTGGTAATCAACAACTATTACAACCGCCGATTTGCAGGATGCAGCATATTGCTTATAACCTTTAGCGTAAGCAACCCAACCATGACCCAGACCATTGACCAAACCCGCAGCCAAGACCATCGACCAAGACAATTCATCCTGGTCGCCCGGTCATGCCACCCGCATTAGGCCGAATATTACTAATGAAATATTAATAGTTATATACATTTTATAGCAACAACTATCAAGATTTAAAAAGTTATTATTCTTTTTATCTGTAAATTGATATTCTCTGGAAAAGAATCCGATATATTACAAAGCATTTAAGAATAAATGAGTTTATCTTTAAATGCAATCTCTATAGTTGCTTCGGATAACGGGTAATTGCCGGAGATCATTCATTCACTTTAAACTGTCAGAATACCGCTAATTCGGAAAGTTTTTAAAATGTGTTTCTTACATTTAAATTATTTGTATCTTTATTTAGCATCGTTAACAATTGATTCATACCCTTTTAAATATTTCTTTCTAATCCCCTTTTCTTTATAAAACCTATCATTAAGACCATTATAAAGAAAAGGGGATTAGAAAGAAATATTTAAAAGGGTATGAATCAATTGTT
>CAZEWB010000275.1:0-5515 GCA_964515655.1 uncultured Bacteroidales bacterium | reverse complement strand
TGTTGGGTGTGTTTGGTTTGTGTTTGCGGTAGCGGGGTTTTAGTTTCTGGACAATCTGGTTCATCAGGATATACTTCTGTTCCTTTATAATGATCTCTTCAGGGTCGAGTACATCGGAAGCAACTGGAATAGCCTGTTGTTCATATTCGCCGGAATCAATAGGAGCATCAAGGGAAAGGATATCGCTGCGGCGTTTGCGCAGGAAATCAATGCAGTTATTTGTGGCTATTTTAAAAAGCCAGGTACTGAAAGCAAAGTTGGGGGAATACTGGCCGAGATTACGAAAGGCCTTGCCAAATGCTTCGATCGTGAGGTCTTCTGCGTCGTTCTTATTGTTGACCATTTTAAGAAGCATGAAATAGATAGCGTCACGATAGCGTTCAAGAAGTTCGGCAAAAGCACTCTGATTCCCGTCGCGGGCCATATCCACCAGGTTGCAATCCTGCATGGCTTTTCTCGATAAGTTGGGGTTTATTTCCATGCTGAACTCTTTTTGCTGAACAATCCTTTATATACTAAATTTAAACCTGTAAAGATACTGATAATATCCGACACGGGCGAAAATAGGAATAAATCTTTTTCGTTCAGCCTCCTCGACCAAAAGTAATTAACAATCAACTGTAGAAAAAGTCTGAGCCCGAATACAGCAAGAGGGGCAACAAAATATCCGGTAAAAAAGAAAGAACCGGCAAAAACAATGTAGAATAAAAGACGTGAAACAGGTTCAACTGACAGCCAGAAGCGATGTTTGAATCTGTAACGCGAAAACGTACTGCGGTGTCTCACTTTCTGACGCATCCACCTGCTCATAGTTGTCGGAGCATATGATTTCGTTTGAGATGCCTCCTGTAATTTTATTGACACATTATTCTTTGTTGCAATCTCGTTAACAAACAGATCATCATCACCTGAATCAAGATCAAGATGCTTTGCAAAGCCCTTGTTATCAAAAAACAGATGCTTACGGTAAGCCAGATTTCGTCCCACTCCCATATAGGTCATACCGGCCATTGCAAAGGAAAAATAATGCATTGCCACAAAAAAAGCATCATATCTGAGCAGCATATTCAGAAATCCCTTTTTCCCGTGAAACCCGCTGTACCCGATACATATTTTGCAGTCTTCCTGTATCGGTTCAACCATATTAAGCAGCCATGTATCGGACAGCGGAACACAATCTGCATCAGTAAAAAGCAGAAGTTCGTGTCTGGACGATTTAATACCCAGAGTTACAGCCAGTTTTTTTCCGTGGGTGAACTTCTCATCTTTTTTTATGGTCGTGTAACGGAAATGAGGATACTTTGCCGCAAATTCCTTAAGTACCTCCACTGTCTCATCTTCCGAACAGTCATTTACAACAATCACCTCGTAGTTGGGATATTTCTGAGTAACAATTGACGGCAGATTATTCCTTAAACTTTCCTCCTCGTTACGGGCACAGATTATTAGTGAAACAGGTTCGTAATTCTGAGGGACCTGTGTCTTATCCTTATAGAAAAATATCCTGCCATAGAAAAAAAAGTAATAAAGGACCTGAATTAAAAAAACAAGCCCCAGCGCCGAAAACACTATGATCTCGACCTCGTTAACCGGGAATCCGAAAATATCCATCAATCACTTTATCCTATTTGCAAACTTAGGAGAGACACGTGATTTTTCAAAAGGTATTGAAAAGGAATTGTAAACAGGATAATAACAAAAAATACCTTTGAAGCTTTTAAGTATTGCTGAACCAAAACATGCGACAATATAATAGAAAAGGATTTCTATAAGTAATCAGAGCTTAATAAACTTTGTCGTTCCTGAATAATT
Source organism: uncultured Bacteroidales bacterium (assembly GCA_964515655.1). Classification (GTDB taxonomy): domain Bacteria; phylum Bacteroidota; class Bacteroidia; order Bacteroidales; family GWA2-32-17. The sequence continues at coordinate 3,703 of CAZEWB010000275.1, read as the reverse complement.
ACCCTTTGTATACTTTATGAAAAAAATACCCGGTTCAACAGAACTCAGGTCTATTTTATATGGTTTATTATCTGACAGTGTTCCTGATAACAAAGTCTGTCCCTGGGGAGAAATGATCTCATAATACAAATTCCCGATTCCTTCCTGAATGTTTATAGAAATCGCATCCTGCACCGGGTTTGGAAAAATTCCTGAAACAGTTTCCTTTTTATAGTTATCATCAATACCTGTTGGCGCTCCGACTTTGGCAATATATAAATTAGGATTATTGTTGATCGGATTAACATGCGTAAGTGCAATTGAACCGAATGTCAAAGTCGGGCTTTGAAAATCCCCGGCAACAAAAGCATTTCCGATTGCGTCAGTACAAATCGCTTCAACGTTCTCATCGTCGGAACCCTTACCTGTTTGCACCCAAATTGCACTACCGCTTCCATTTATCTTAGCAACAAAAATATCGAACGGATTTACCCCGGATACCGGAATAGTACCGATATTCAAAGTAGAGCTAGAGAAGATACCTGATACATATATATTGCCGTTCAGATCTCTTGTAATTGCCTGTCCATATTCAGTTCCATACCCCCAAAGCTTCTGAGCCCAAAGAACATCGCCGGCACTGCTGTATTTTACAAGAAAAACATCTTCGTTATCCGAATAAGAAATGTTCAGAGTAGTAGTATCAAAAATAATTGAACTGCTTTTGTATGTACCGATAAGATAACTATCGCCATTCGGTTCAACCGTAACACCTCCGGGATAATCATCCGAGTTACCGCCTGCCCCCTTAGCCCAAATTACGGTTCCGTCATTATTATACTTGACTAAGAAAGCATCCATCAGACCGGCATTTGTAAGAATTGTTGAACCAAATGTTATAGAAGAGCTGCTGAATGTACCCGCCATATAAACATTTCCGCTGCCGTCAACAGAAAGACTAAGGCAATTATCCTGGTAATCGCCTCCTTCGGCTTTTACCCAAATAACATTTCCGTTTGAATCGTACTTTGTCATGTAAATATCTTCATTGAAACCGCCATATACAATATTACCCCCGAAACTTATTGAATAACCTGAAAAATACCCGGAAACAAAAATGTTATTGTTCCCATCTACAGCCAAAGCATTAACAAAAGCATTGCTTTCACAAACGGCATTTTTTGCCCATATTATATTTCCATCAGGATTGTATTTTGCAACAAAAGGACTTTGATATCCGCTTGTATTACTGATTGTGACGGTGCCAAACGTGAGTGAAGGACTTACAGATTGTCCTGCAATGTATATGTTGTTGTTTTTATCTATCACAACTTTTTCTGCAATGTCCATTTCGGTTCCAGCTACGCTTTTCGCCCAGAGGACATCACCTGCATGATCATATTTTACTATGAACAGATCAATGCTGGTATTGGTGCTTGTAAGAGTAACCCCGCCAAATGTAATAGACGAACTGGAAAACAACCCGACGCAAACAATGTTCCCATTAATGTCAGTTACAGCATCTGTCGTTTTGCAATAACCGCTTCCCGATGAGGATTTTGCCCAGATCCAGTCGGGCGTTTGTGCTGATAATACGACAGGAATCAGGCACACGAATAAAAAGATAAATACTGCTTTCATATTCTTTTGATTTGTTAATGTAAAAAACTTCTTTTGTTTAATATTCCTCAACAAATTTATTACTTATTTTCTTGATTATAGTTTTCAATATGTTAAATCTATACAGAAAATTATTAGTGATATTGAAATAAAAAAAGCCACGATGGTAAACGTCAGGGTTTTCTTAGCAGTCCGGAAGAACATATATGGCTGATTAATGCCAGGTATAATATTTACTGATTATTAAGTTCAGTATAAAGTTTAATCAAATATTCGGAAGATAATGAATATGAATCATACAATGACTTGTTTTTTCCTAAAAAACATGCAATTGCTGATGAGATAGTACAACCGGTGCCATGTTCGTATAAAAACATATTGCGTTTCCGTTCGAAAAGATGAATATCCGACCTGGTGATCAAAGCTTCTTTAATAATTGATCCGGTGAAATGTCCGCCCTTTAATAAAATCGAAGTATTCCATTCCCTGCTTTTATCAGATGCAATTTTAACTGCTTCATCAAATGAAGATATCTTTTCGTTTGAAAGAAGTTCAAACTCCGGTTTGTTCGGTGTTATTAATTCTGCAAGCGGGAATAATACCTCCTTTAAAACACTGAACGATGATGCATCTATAAACGACGCACCGCTTGTTGAAGACAAAACCGGATCAAGTACTACATGTTTTGGGGAGAATTTCTTTAGACAACCGGCAATAACATTAATATTCTCTTTGCTGCAAATAGCCCCGATCTTAACAGTTTTTACCGGAAAAGAAAGGAAGCATTGTTCAATCTGATATTTCAACAAAGAGGGATTAACCGCTTCAATTGTAAAAACATTTTTAAAGTTTTGCGCTGTAATGCCGGTAATTGCAGAAAGCGCCCAATAATCCAGATCATGGGCTACTTTAATATCCTGTTGTATCCCTGCTCCGCCGCTGTTATCAGAAGCTGCTATCGTTAAAAAATAATCCATCAGCTGTCTTTATCGTTTTTCACGGCGCACAAATTGCCGCACATTGTACAATGGTCTTCATTACCACTTTCCGATTCAGTTTTTCTCTTTTTTGCCAGTTCAGGATCAATGGCATTTATAAATATTGTATCCCAATCCAGCTCCCGTCTTGCCTTAGAAATTTTATAATCACGATCGCGCGCGCCGTATATATTTTTAACAACATCTGCACTATGAGCCGCAATTTTACTTGCTATGACGCCTTCTTTTACATCATTAATATCCGGAAGGCACAGATGTTCCGCGGGAGTCACGTAACACAGAAAATCGGCCCCATGTATTGCTGCAACAGTTCCGCCGATAGCCCCGACAATATGATCATAACCCGGTGCAAAATCGGTAACAAGAGGACCCAGAACATAAAAAGGAGCGTAATGGCATAGTCTTTTCATCAGTTTCACGTTTGTTTCTATCTGGTCTAAAGGCATGTGTCCGGGACCCTCAACCATCACCTGCACGCCTTTTTCCCTTGCACGATCAACCAGTTCGCCCAATATCAGCAGTTCAGCGACTTGTCCTCTGTCTGTAGCATCTGCACCACACCCCGGACGTATTCCATCTCCTAAACTAATGGTAACATCATTTTTACTGCATATTTCCAGTACTCTGTCGTATTGTTCGTACAATGGATTTTCTCTATTATTTTCAACGATCCATCGTTTCAGTAATGAACCACCCCTGCTTACAATTCCGCAAACCCTTTTATCATTTTTTAAAAACGAAATTGAAGATCTGGTAACCCCGCAATGAAGAGTCATAAAATCAACTCCCATCCTGGCCTGGGTTTCAATTTCATTAAATAATTCTTCCGGGTCGAGTTGTGATATTTTTTTCCCTTCGGACAGTATTCGTGTAGCAACACCATAAATTGGCACTGTACCTATCATTACTGATGATTCCGAAATTATTTTCTGTAAAATCTTCCTAAGGTCTCCGCCGGTGGATAGATCCATAACAGAATCGGAGCCATATTTTATAGCAACCTTCATTTTCTCCAGTTCTTCCGGAAAATTGCAGTGTTTCTCTGATGTTCCTATGTTCGCGTTGATCTTTGTAGCTAAACCAACACCCCAAACACACCCAACACA
>CAZEWB010000274.1:0-5549 GCA_964515655.1 uncultured Bacteroidales bacterium | reverse complement strand
TGTGTTGGGTGTGTTTGGTGGTTGGGTTTAGTCTGTTTTTCATATTCTTGTTTGTAACAGATTTCAGCTTGTTCTTTTTTTTAGGAAATTGAATAATATTATTGAAATAATTTATTTACATTTGAACATTATTTAGAAGACAATACATTGCGGGCAAAGATGAAAAGAGCATTTCTGGTTGTTGCACTGACGGGGTTCGTCCTTCTGTTTGTTGCCTGTGAGAATGTTCAGGAACTTTTCAGTGATAAAATTGACGAAGGATTTATTGAATATGATATAACGTATCTGCAGGATGAACGTGAAAATCCCCTTATTTCACTTCTGCCTACGACAATGCAATACAGATTCAAGGACAATGTTTCCATTCAGAAGATTGAAGGCTGGATGAGTATTTTTGCAATGTCAGGAATTGCCGACCGCAACAAAGACCAATCATGGGCGCTTCTTAAAATAATGAACGAAAAATATGTATATGAGACCTCAATGAAGGGTCCCTCTTTCGGCTTTGATGAAATGCCCGAGTATACTCTAACCGAGACAGATTGTACAAAAGTAATTGCCGGAATGTTGTGCAGAAAAGCAGATGTGGTTTTCAAAAGTGACACGGTAAAAGGCTTTTCGGTTTACTACACAGATATGATCAAACTCGACAACCCCAATTCACATAATCCTTTTACAAAAATTCCCGGTGTCCTTCTTGAATATCAGATGTCCTTTCAGAAAATCCCCATGCGGTTGGTCGCTACAAAAGTTTCAAAGGAAGAAGTCCTTGATGAAGAATTTGAAATTCCTGCCGGTTATATTTCAGTGCCCCGCGAAAAGATGCAGGAAGTCATCGCCAATCTTATGTAACCATTAATTTACGAATCATGAAAAAACTGTTTGTTCTGACTGTCCTTTTTGTTTTCTTTTTTACAAAGATCTCTTTAGCCCAGAAAGACGCAAAAGGCTTCGAAGGCCAGATAAATTACGGGATTGAATACTTAGGCGAACTGGATCCTGCAACCAAGGCACAGGCGCCAACCGAGATCATTATGTATTTCAAGGGCGTAAAAGCACGCATGGAACAATCTACTACCATGGGCAAGGCCATCGTTATTACCGACAATACGACAATGGAACAGATAGTGCTTCTTGACATGATGGGAAATAAATGGGCTATTAAAAGCACAAAGGAAGAAACACAGAAAGCTTTGGAAGATGCGCCAAAGGCAACAGTAAAAATGGGCGAGGAAACCAAAACAATAGCCGGACTGAGCTGCAAAAAAGCTTTTGTTACCCAAAGCGAAAAGACCGATACTTTCTGGGTTTCAAATGACCTTGTGGTCGACAAACCAAACTGGAACATGCCATGGTCGGAGATCACCGGTGTTCTTATGGAATACGTTCAGTCTCAGGGCGAAATGACAATGAAGATCACTGCTAAAGAAGTAAAGAAATCAAAACTTAAAGACATCCTTTTTACCATACCATCCGATTATCAGCAAATGACATCCGAAGAGTTTCGCAATATGTTCGGCGGTGGTGAATAAACCTGTGGATAAATACATTTCGAAAATCCTCTTTTACTAAGGAGGATTTTTTTATTTTGCAATGAACAATAATTTATAATGCCGGAAGAAAATAAAGAGAAAAAAACCGGTGGAAAAAACAAAAAGAAAAAGAGTCCTAAAAAGGGTTCTATCTTTGCTTTTTTCAGGGACGAGCGCTTTAAAGTGATTCTTGGAATAATCATTCTGTTTTTCTCGCTCTTTTGCGCTATTTCATTTACTTCGTATCTGTTCACATGGAAAGCCGATCAGAGCTACATGAGCATGGATGGTTGGGACTATATTTCCGATTCAGACATTTCGGCAGATAACTGGACTGGAAAAACAGGGGCAATTATCTCGTATGTTTTCTTTTATAACTGGTTCGGACTGCCTTCGTTTATATTGTTACTCCTGATGATATTGTATGGCTTCGCATTGTTCGATATCCGGTTTCTGCCTCTCAGGAAAACGACAATTTATCTGTTGTTCCTTACAGCATGGCTTTCGGTACTTTTCGGATACCTCGCGGGACAGTCGGAGTTTTTCCCGGGAGGGTCATACGGTTATTATATCAGTCACTGGCTTAATTCAGCAACAGGAAAGCCGGGAACGTTCTTTATTATAGCTGTTTCAGGGTTTATCTTTGCAGTTCTTGCGTTCCGTCAGTTTTACCTGTGGGTAAAGAACTTTCTTCGTAAATCAGTCGACAGTATTAAAAAATCGCCAAGGAATGATGAGGATGACGCCGGTGTTCCACTGATTGTTGATAGCGAATCAGAAGATCAAGGTGTTTTAGCTGAAGACGACAAAGTAAAGGACCCCGAATGGCTTATCCAGGATCTGACCAAAACTGACAACGGCAACGAAACCTCAATTGTGGATAACAAAGATGATATTCCGCTTACCATAGAACGGCCGGATGAAGTCAGTCCGGTCGAAGAGGTGGTGGCGGAAGAAGATCCCATTATTGCCGAAACCGGAGATTACGACCCGCAACTGTCGCTTTCCAACTACCAGTTCCCCTCGCTTGACCTGCTTAAAGATCATGATGAACAGAAAAGTGATGTTTCGGAGGAAGAACTGGTTGCCAACAAGAACAGGATCATTGAAACCCTGGGTCATTATGGTATCAGCATAACAAAGATAAAAGCAACAATAGGTCCTACAGTTACTCTGTACGAAATTGTTCCGGCGCCCGGTGTCAAGATCAGCAAGATCCGTAATCTCGAAGATGATATTGCCCTGAGCCTTGCCGCTCTGGGAATAAGAATAATTGCACCCATTCCGGGAAAGGGAACCATAGGAATAGAAGTGCCAAACAAGAATCCGGAAGTTGTTTCAATGAAGAGTGTTCTCTCTTCGCAGAAGTTTCAGGAATCGAAGGCCGAATTACCTATTGCAATCGGTAAAACTGTTCAGAACGAGACTTTTGTCTTCGATCTTGCCAAATCTCCGCATTTACTTATTGCAGGTGCAACAGGACAGGGAAAAAGCGTCGGAATGAATGCCATCCTTGCATCTTTACTTTACAGGAAACATCCAACTGAACTTAAACTTATACTTATCGACCCCAAAAAAGTGGAGTTTCCGCCTTTTTCAGGGATCGAGTTTCATTACCTTGCCAAACTCGAGGAGAACGAGGAAGCCATCATTACCGATATCAAAAAAGTTATTAAGACCCTCAAGTCTATAACAACGGAAATGGATGCCCGTTACGACCTGCTGAAAATAGCTGGAGTAAGGCAGATCAAGGAATACAACGATAAATTCATTAAGCGTCATCTTAACCCCGAAAAAGGACATCGCTTCCTGCCGTATTATGTTGTGGGCATTGATGAATTTGCCGATCTTATACAGACTGCAGGTCGTGAAATTGAAGAACCGCTTGCGCGAATAGCACAGCTTGCACGGGCTGTTGGCATACATCTTATTTTAACAACACAAAGACCGTCAACCAATGTGATTACCGGCTCGATCAAAGCCAACTTTCCCGCCCGCATAGCATTCAGGGTATTCTCCATGATCGACTCAAGGACTATCCTCGATCATCCCGGAGCAAATCAACTAATAGGTCGTGGCGACATGCTTCTTTCCATGGGAAGCGATATAGAACGAATCCAGTGTGCGTACATTGATACTGAAGAAGTGGAAAGGATAAGTTCCTTTATTGCTGCGCAGCAAGGATTCCCAACAGCAACATATTTACCCGAGGTAAATGAAGAAAGTAGTGAGGGAGGCCTTGCAGGAACCGACATGGGCAAAAAGGACGACCTTTTCGATGACGCCGCCCGCCTAATTATAACGCATCAGCAGGGAAGTACGTCTCTTATTCAGCGTAAGTTCGCTATAGGATTCAACAGGGCAGGCAGAATAATGGACCAGCTTGAGTCTGCCGGTATTGTCGGACCGCCCGACGGAAGCAAGCCCCGCTCAGTGCTTTACAGCGACCTGCAATCTTTGGAACAATATTTGAAATCTCAATGAAAATCTTTTTATGAAAAACATCTTACCCCTGATCCTTCTTTTACTTCCTGCATCGTATTTAACGGCACAAAAAGTAGAATATCAGGAAGTGGATCCCAAGGCCAAAGCAATACTCGACAAAGTTTCAGCAAAGACAAAAGCTTACACATCGGTTGAGGCAGAATTTGCATTTATCCTCGAAAACAAGCAGGACAATGTTAAGGAATCACAGAAAGGAAAGATCTGGATTAAAGGAAATATGTACAAGGTGGATATGGTAAAAGCAATTTCTTTCTTCGACGGAAAGACCCTTTATGCATATATGAAAGAAGCCAACGAAGTGAACATTTCTGAACCGGACCCAAAGGACGACAATACCCTTAATCCCGCCAAGATATTCACTATTTACGAAACAGGGTATAAAATAAGGTATATCACCGAAAAGTTCGAAGAAACCAGAACTCTTCAGGAAATAGAACTATATCCAAAAGACCTGAAAAAGGATTTTTCGAAAATAGTTATCAAAGTGGATAAGACCAAGAATGAACTATACAGTATGCAGCGCTTCGGCAAGGACGGGAATATTTATACTATTAAACTGATCAATATGACTGCCAACAAGGAAATGGACGATGCAATGTTCAAGTTCGATAAAACCAAGTATCCCAAGGTAGAAGTTATTGATCTGAGAGACTGATGATGGAAGAATAGTATCTATTCGGGTATAAAGTTGATGGGTTGGGCAACTGTTTTTAAAAAGTCAAGAGTTACTGGTTACTCGTCACTGGTTACTGGTGAGCTAAACCAGCAACCAGTCGCTCAACCTTTCAACCTAAAACCAAATTTAATCAGGTATATCTATGAAGGAACAGAAATTTTCAGACAACCCGTACAGTAACGAAGAAACTTTCCTTGCCCTTGTGCAGAAAAGGCAAAGCTGCAGGAGATATTCCGAAAAGCCTGTAGAGAACGAAAAAATAGATTTAATATTAGAATCTGCCCGCCTTGCCCCTTCTGCAAGTAATTCGCAACCGTGGACAGTAATTGTGGTCAATGACCGTGATAAAGCGAGAAGTGTAGCGGAATCAACAGTAACAAAGGGAATCCCTGTAAATCATTTTGCTCTTCAGGCTCCTGTAATGCTGGTAATAGTTGTGGAAAAGGCAAAGCCAATAACCCGTTTTGCAGGCTGGATAAGGAATAAGGAATTTGAATGGACCGACCTTGGCATTATTGCCGAACATATCTGCCTTCAGGCCGCTGAACTTGACCTGGGAACATGTATGGTCGGCTGGTTCAACGAAAAGAAAGTAAAGGAAATACTTTCTGTTCCCGACAGTAAACGCGTGGGACTTATAATAACACTTGGTTATCCGCAGGAGGGATATCCTTTAAGAAAAAAGATAAGGAAAAGTAAATCTGATATTGTCAGGTATAATAAATACTGAAATACAGGAACCTTATTCCTATCGCGCATATCCAACCTTGACAAAATGGCTCATGCCTTCCCCAATCCAAACGTTAAGGTCAATGAGTCCACATGTGTGGTGGAAT
>CAZEWB010000273.1:0-5588 GCA_964515655.1 uncultured Bacteroidales bacterium | reverse complement strand
GTTGGGTGTGTTTGGGTGTTGTTTGCTAAGAGATTTAATAATCCCATGTACCGGGCTCATGCCTCCCTCAACTTCGCGCTTCGGGCTTCTGACTTCCCACACTTCATTAGATTATGATAATTCGTGCAATTCGTGTCTGAAATTATGCGTTACATCAGATAATATTCAATATCTTAGCAAAAAATTCCTGATGCTCAGAACTCTTGCAATAATATTGGTTTTGTCACTTATTATTCACAGCACATTAAACGGTAATAATAACGGACTCTTCACGCCTGTATGGAATACTGAACATTGTAATATAAAAGCGTTGGGTCTCCCGACAACTGTCGGGACTGAGCCCGCAAACCTGATTAATCCAGATTTCACGAGGTTAGTGGCGGAAAGTCGAAGGATGTGGGCGGGTATGCAACTTTACATTGAAGGATTCGGAAAGGATACACTGAACAGAGCTGGCAGGAGGATGCTTTTCTTCTTCTCTTCATCCGTTCTGTATTCATATACAATGCTCGCGCTCGGCAATACATGGTATTCAAAATACGACCACTCTTCGTTTCACTGGTTTAACGATAACAACGAATGGCTGCAGATGGATAAAGCCGGGCACGCAGTAACGGCATGGAAACTGAACACAGCATTATACGAAGGATTCATGTATTCGGGATATACAAAAAAACAGTCGCTCTTATACTCATACATTGCCTCTAATTTAGCTATGGGAAGCATTGAAGTTTTCGATGGCTATTCTGCAAAATGGGGAGCATCATACGGCGACCTGCTCTTCAATTATGCAGGATCTTCAATTTTTACTGCCCAGAAAATGTGGCTCAAAGAAACATGGCTGATACCAAAGTTCTCATTTCACCAGACATATTTTGCAGATTATCGCCATGAAGTCCTAGGTGCAAGTTTTTCTGAAAGCCTGATAAAAGATTACAACGGTCAGACTTACTGGCTTGCGATGCCGCTTAAAAGGATACACTCTTCATTACCTGAATGGCTTTGTCTTTCTGTTGGCTACGGAGCAGAAGGAATGGTTGACGGCACAGGCCAGGGATACTGGAATGAGTTTATGATGACATATTATAGATTCGAGCGTTACCGTCAGTATTATCTTTCAATTGATATTAATCTCAGGGGAATAAAAACAAAAAGCACATTCCTGAGAACGTGCTTCAATACTTTAAATATCATCCGCATACCCTTCCCTGCACTGGAGTTCAGCAGGGGCAAACTAAGCGGACACTTTCTGTATTTCTAAATGGTAGAACGGAAAATACCGAAGGAATCTTTATAGTTGTTTGCATCCTTACCGAATGACTCAACCTTACCGTCCTCAACTTTATAAGTACACTTTTCGCCGACTATCTTCGAAAAATAGACAGTTGCTTCTTTTCCTGTACCGTTTTCAATCCTGATAACATGAGCAAGATTGGCCCCAAGTTCTTTTGCATCAAGATTATCGTAACAAATCGGGCAAATGAAGTTCACATGATCTCCCGGCTCATACTTGAGTTTGGGATCAACTATAACATTGTAGTCGCCGATCTTAGGGTTCAGCAGAACAAGGCCTGATTCGCCCTTTTTTGTCTTTGTAAGAAAGATTATTTCGTTAGAAAGACGTAAGTGTCCTTTGCAGTGAGGACACAGGTAATAAAAATCATGCTTTGGTATTGACATATTTGTAAGCTTTTTTCGATATTCAAAAATAAGGATTTTTAATTAAACTGCAAAAAAGAATTTTTTGTTTAAAAAACAATTATGATTTTGTAGTATTATTCCCTGCCAATCTGTTCTTATTAGTAATGTGGACCTGCAAGGTTAGGTAAAGAGTATCTGGTTACTGGCTGCTGGCTACCAGTAACCAGTAACCAGTAACCTGTTTTTTATTAAGATAATTTTGTTAAAAAATCTTTTGGTTTGTACTTTGTATTATTGAGGCAAATAACTTAATTTCGAAAAAAATAAGATCATGGCTGAATTTGATGTACAGCAGATAAGGCAGGATTTCCCTTTATTACAAAGGAAAACCTATAACCGGCAGATAGTATATTTCGACAATGCGGCTACAACACAGAAGCCATCAAAGGTAATTGAAGTCACCAGCGAATATTATCAGAAATACAACAGTAACATACACCGCGGAGTGCATTACCTGAGTGAGAAAATGACCGAAGCATACGAAAATGCACGCCTTACTGTTCAGAAATTCATGAATGCACAAAATTCCCACGAAGTTATTTTTACTTCCGGAACTACCGATTCTATCAACCTTGTTGCTTTTGCTTTTGGCGAACGATATGTAGGCGAAGGAGATGAAGTTGTGGTTTCGCAGATGGAGCATCACAGCAATATCGTACCCTGGCAGATGATGTGCGAAAGAAAAAAGGCGAATCTCAAGGTTATACCTATGAACATAACAGGTACCCTTGACCTTGAGGAGTTTGAAAAATTGCTGACGGAAAAAACACGAATTATTGCAGTTGCTCATATCTCTAATTCACTTGGCACAATTAATCCGGTTAAACAGATGGTCGCGATAGCACACAAGCATAATGTACCTGTATTGATAGACGGCGCCCAGGGCATCCAGCATTCCATTGTTGATGTTCAGGATATTGATTGCGATTTTTACTCTTTCTCGGGGCATAAGATATATGGACCAACCGGAATTGGTGTATTATATGGCAAGGAAAAGTGGCTCGAAGAAATGCCTCCCTATCGCGGCGGTGGCGACATGATAAAGAACGTCACTTTTGAAAAAACGACTTATGCCGACCTGCCTTTTAAATACGAAGCAGGTACTACAAATTTTATTGGTGCAGTAGGTCTTGCTGTTGCTCTTAAATACCTGCAGCAGATAGGTATGGTTAATATCATCAAATACGAAAAAGAACTCAGCGTTTATGCCCACAGAAAATTTTCTACCGTCGGCAACCTGACCATATATGGACTTTCGCCCGAAAAAGCAGGAATTATTTCTTTCCTTCTTAACAAGATCCACCACTTCGACACCGGTATGATGCTTGATAAACTCGATATTGCCGTAAGGACCGGCACACACTGCACAGAACCGGTTATGACATTTTACGGGATTCAGGGAACTGTAAGAGCTTCGTTAACATTCTACAACACTACAGATGAGGTAGATTACCTGATCGAATCGCTTAATAAAGTAAAAACACTCTTTAAATGACAATTAACGAAGTTCAGCAGCAGTTGGTTGATGAGTTTTCGATACATACCGACTGGATGGATAAATACGGCTATATCATCGAACTTGGCAAAGAAGTAAAGGACCTTGACAAAAGCAGGAAAACAAAACAGAACCTGATACAGGGTTGCCAAAGCCAGGTATGGCTCCATGCAGAATATAAGGACGGGCTTGTGCATTTCTACACCGATTCTGACGCAATACTTACCAAAGGTCTGGCATTTATGATAGTAAAAGTATATACAGGACACAGCCCCGATGATATTATTAACACCGAACCGTGGTTCATCGAAAAACTCGACCTACAGCACCACCTGTCGCCGACACGTGCAAACGGACTTACCTCGATGGTAAAACAGATAAAGTTGTACGCAATTGCTTTCAAAGCAAAATACGAAAATAAATGAACACAGAACTCGAATCAAAAGTAATTGACGTCCTTAAAACTGTTTACGACCCCGAGATGCCCGCAAATATCTACGAACTCGGTCTGATATACAAAATTGAAGCCGATGAAAAGGGAAATGTCGGGATCACAATGACATTAACTTCACCAAACTGCCCTATGGTGGATGACCTGATAGACGAAATTCAAAATAAAACAAAGGCCATTGAAGGCGTCAATGATCTTAAACTCGACATAGTTTTCGACCCGCCATGGGACCAGAGCATGATGAGCGAAGAGGCGCGGTTAGAGATGGGACTTTTATAATTTCGAACTTCTTGTTAGCAATAATACAATTTTGTTTTTACATCTTCACCACCTTTACCTATTCCAAAAATCCGAAATCTTAATATCGAAATTCGAAAAATCAAATTCCAATACCCAAGCATCAATTTCCAAACAAACAATCCAAAATAACAAGCACACAATCAAAATGGTTGCTTACGCTAAAGGTGACGGAAGACCGGAGACAGAATACGGAAGTTGGCAGTAGGCATTGGTAGTCTGCAATTGGCAGTAGGCAGTAGGCAGTCTGCAATGCCCACCGCTCATGCCCAACCACGCTTCCGGCTTCTGACTTCCGGCTTCCGACACTTCTGGCTTTAAGTTTCGTGCTTCGGATTTTGAAAATTTGAATTTGTTTGATATTTGTAAATTGAGATTTGGAATTTAAAAATAATTATAAAATCTCAACCTAATATGCAGGTATTTCAAAGGAAGTGCTAATTTTGCCGCATGGTTAAAATAGGCAGGAGCAACTGGGCTGATAAGATACCTGAGAACAACAGGATCGAACGTATATGGGTTCTTGCCAAAGCTGATTTCGTTCAGAGATACTACGGTTCGTTCTTCGGAGTGTTCTGGGCTTTCCTCAACCCTCTCTTCCAGTTGATGATATTCTATTTTATCTTTACCTGGTTTTTCGACACCAAGATCCCCAACTATGCTCTTTATGTCCTTTCAGGTCTGCTGATGTGGATGTTTTTCTCCGAAACAACAAGGAAAGGGCTTATGCTCCTTAAGAACAAACGCTACCTGTACGAAAACATTCCAATAAATAAGATCGACATTTTTAATTCATCCATCGTCTCTACTCTTATCGCCCTTTTTATAAACTTTGCCATATATTTTATTGTATCATTCTTTATGCCCGTGGATTATGGCTGGAGCATGATTATATTTCCGTACCTTATACTTCTTTCATGCATATTCGTTTTCTCGGTAAGCCTCATACTTTCCCTTTTAAATGTTTTCTTCGAAGACATAAACCACGTTTGGGATATTGCACTGTTGGCCATATTCTGGACCATGCCCCTGTTTTACCAGCAGGATTTAATAATGGACAAGTACCGTTTTTTATTATACCTGAATCCGATGACAGGTATTATCATCAATATGCGTGAAATAACTCTGCTAAACAAGTGGCCTACGTGGGATATAATGTTCTATGATACCGCAATAATTGCCGTACTTACTGTAATCAGCCTGCTGTTATTCAGGAAATATCATTTTAAATCCGCCGAAAAACTTTAAAATGAAAAGGGACGCATTGCCATCAGATGTAGCCATAAGGCTCGATAATGTTCAGAAGACATTCCGCGTCCGCCAGTACCCTTCGCAGACCATTCGCGAAAAAGTCTTTTCTCTTATAAAACCTAATCCCATAAAAGTTATTCATGCCGTTAAACCCATTTCATTCGAAATAATGAAAGGAGAATTTTTCGGGATTATCGGACTTAACGGAAGCGGCAAAACAACTCTCATGAACATTATGGCCAAAGTCTATCAGCCCGATAAAGGAGGAAGGTCATACATAAACGGTCTGCACATGAAACTGAGCCTGGGCCTTGGTTTTAACGACGAACTTACTGCAAGGCAGAATGTATACATCAACGCTTCACTGCTAGGGCTTACTTTCAGGGAGATAGG
>CAZEWB010000272.1:0-5593 GCA_964515655.1 uncultured Bacteroidales bacterium | reverse complement strand
CCACCCCCACGAGGACGATACACCGTATTATAACCTCCGCGTCAATAATTACAGCAAGGACGATGAACGCCGGGAAGTTCCGTTTTCTGCATCCAGTTCGTATCATGAAAACCTGCAATCGCAGGCCGGGTTAAAAACTCTTAGCGAAAAACAGCGGATACTGGTCGAGTATATCATCGGCAACCTCGATGATGACGGATACCTTCGCCGCGAGATCCCTTCGATGGTTGATGATATAGCATTCAGCAGAATATTGCTGCCACCGAACAGGAATTCGAAAGCGCTCTCTCCGAAGTTCAGGACCTTGACCCTCCGGGAACAGGCGCTCGTAACCTGAGAGAATGCCTTCTTCTGCAGTTGTATAAAAAGGAAACCAAAACCATAACAACACAAACCTCGATGACAATACTCGAAAACTGTTTCGAGGAATTCAGCAAAAAGCACTACGATAAAATAATGCGTAAGCTCAGCCTTACTGATGTAGAGATTAAAGAAGCTATCGGGGAAATACTAAGGCTCAACCCCAAACCTGGTAGCACAGTTTCCGATTCCGGCCAGAAATCAATGCTGCAGATCTCACCCGATTTTGGCGTAGAGATCATCGATGGCAAGGTCTATGTCAGCCTTAACTCAAGCAACACTCCCGAACTCAGGGTCAGCACCGCATACAGGCAGATGCTTGGAGAATCGAAGAACAGCAAGGAGATACAGACCTTTATAAAGCAGAAAGTGGATTCAGCCAACTGGTTTATCGAGGCGCTTAAGCAGCGTAAGAACACACTTTTGCTTGTTATGAATGCAATTCTGCAATATCAGGCCGACTTTTTCCACGAGGGCGATGATGTCTATATAAAACCGATGATACTTAAGGATATTTCTGAAATGACAGGGCTTGACATTTCCACTGTTTCGCGTGTGGTGAACAGCAAGTACGTACAGACCCAGTATGGAATATATCCTCTTAAGTATTTTTTCTCCGAATCGATGCAGAACGACAGCGGCGAAGAAGTTTCGACGCGCGAGATCAAAAAAATAATGCAAAACATCATTGAAGCTGAGGATAAAATTAACCCCCTTACCGACGAGGAACTGGCCGATAAACTTAAAGAGAGTGGTTATCCCATTGCCCGCCGTACCGTGGCAAAATACCGCGAACAGATGAATATTCCTGTGGGAAGGCTGAGAAAAGAGCTGTAAGAATGAAAAAAACGGCTTCAGTTATCTCATACCTGTTTCACCCGCTGATTATCCCAACAATTGCCACATGGATTTTCATGAACATCGCTTCGTACTGGTTCATGCTGACAGATAAGGGACAATACATAGTCCTTGCTGTTGTTTTTATTTTCACTTTTTTACTTCCTGCCATCACAGTTCCGCTTTATATTTATTTCCAGA
Organism: uncultured Bacteroidales bacterium; assembly: GCA_964515655.1. Taxonomy (GTDB): domain Bacteria; phylum Bacteroidota; class Bacteroidia; order Bacteroidales; family GWA2-32-17. The sequence continues at coordinate 4,195 of CAZEWB010000272.1, read as the reverse complement.
TCGTAAAACGTCCCGAAATGGAAACCGGAAGGGAAAGAGTTTTCCCATTAATTTTTACTTTACTTTATTATTACGGATGTTTCTATATGCTGAATACACTCCCTTTGCCGGCTTTCTTTAAGGGATTCATCCTTGCCGCCATTATCATTATTGCACTGGTATTAATTGTCACAATTTTCTGGAAGATAAGCGCACACCTTGCTGCAATAGGGGGATTCGCCGGAGGCCTTATAGCATTTTCGCTCCGTTATGATGCCATGGTGATATACTACATAATGGCCGTTATTTTTATAAGCAGTATTGTGGCAGTTGCGCGTCTTGTAAAAGAAGCCCATAGCCCCTTACAGATTTATGCGGGCTGGGGAACGGGATTTCTTGTGAGTTTTTTATTGGTGATGTTGTATTAAGGAGCCTACTTACCTGAGCAGGATTGCTTTTAATCTTGTACTATTTACTGATTTTCAATATATAAACAGTCCCTTTATTTTTACCTATAGAATCAATAATATTTTCGGACTTTAAATATTGCAGGTCCTTTTTTATTGTATTTGCTGAAATTTCATCCAAAAAATTAGAAATGTCATTTAATTTAACCGGCTGATTTTTTTTAATAAAATCTCTTACCTTTTTTTGCCGGTCGTTCAGATATCCGCCTTTTGATTTATATATATCATATTTTTTTTCAAGCCGCTCTATTAATATGGTCATGCAGGTCAAAAAGAATATGACCCATTTATCAACTGTTTCAGATTCCTTATTCCTGTTTTTCTGTCCGTCTATCAATGCCCGGTAGTAATCTTTTTTCTTAAACTCAATAATGTTTTCAAATGATACATATTGTACAAACTGATAATCATATTTAAGCAAAAGGAGTGTGGTCAGTAATCTTGATAAACGGCCATTCCCGTCCTGAAACGGGTGTTTAGATAAGAATTCGTAAATAACTACTGCAATAATAATAAGAGGATGAATTTCTTTCTTTTTTAATTCTGATTTTGCCCATTTGACCAGATCATTCATCTGTGGGCTTACCAGATGTGGCTCTGTAGTGTTAAAAATAACCCTTTGTGTGCCGTCCGGATAATTTGCTACAACTTTATTTGACAGGTTTTTATATGAGCCGCGATGACGGCCATCTTTATCGCTATGTTTTAATAAAATACCATGTAGTTGTTTTATATGGTTCTCAGTCAGATCAATATTTGAATAGTTGTCAAAAATGGTCTCAAGTGCATCGTAATAACCTATTACCTCCTGCTCATCTCTGGTTTTGAATTTAGTAATCCTGATATTTGCCAGTAATTTTTTTATTTCTTCATCGGTCAATGTTGAGCCTTCAATTCTGGTTGAAGACCCTATACTTTCAATGGTCGCGATTTTTCGTAATTCTTTTAAATATTTATTGTCTCTCTGCTCAATAATATTCCATTTCCCTTTGAATAAATCAATCTGGCTGATTATTTTCAGGATCAATTGATTCGTCCTGAAATCAAAATCCAGTTTATTTAAAATATCCATAATGTATCTGTAATTTATCTTTAAAACTTCTGCAAATATAATAAAATATTCATATTGTATCTATATTTTATCCAAATAAATTTCAAATCAGGCCAGAAATTCTATCTGCCCTTCTGTATTATTGAAGAGGAGAGTTATCACAATATACTTTTTCCGGGCATCACCCAGATTAATATCCCTTTCATAGTAAAAGCTGTTTTTTGTCATTAAATACATGAATTTATATATATATTTTTGCCGCCTGTATTAACATTAACAAAAAAAGTATGTTTAATAAACTGATAGCCAGACTGCTTCCGTACATGCCGCAACGCCTTGTGTGGATATTTTCGAAAAGGTATGTTGCCGGAAAAACTATTGATGAAGCTATAATGGCCTGCAAGGAACTGAACAGCGAAGGAATAAAAATAACCCTTGATATTCTTGGTGAGTTCATTAAAACCCTTGACGAAGCTGAAAAGAACAAACAGGAGTATCTGGAAATTATTGATATAGCCCAGAAGAATAATATTGATGGCAACTATTCTTTAAAACCTACAATGTTCGGGTTACTGATAGATAAAAATGTCTGCTATGAACATATCAGGGAGATCGTTAAAAAAGCTGCGGGATACAATAATTTTGTACGTGTCGATATGGAAGACTCTCAGTGTACGGACATTGAAATTGAACTTTTCAGAAAGTTAAAGAAAGAATTCCCGAAAAATGTCGGGCTTGTGTTACAGGCATATCTTAAAAGGACAAAAGACGATGTCAAGAACATGCTTGATCTGAACACTGCTGATATTCCGGTTAATTACAGACTTTGCAAGGGTATTTACAGGGAACCTAAAGAGATCGCCTATAAGCAATACGAAGAGATAAACGAGCATTTCCTTGAAGACCTGGAATATATGTTCCAGAATAAAATTTATCCCGGTATTGCAACCCATGATAAACCGCTGGTCGACGGAGCATATAAACTCATTGAAAAGTACAAGGTCCCGAAAAGCATGTATGAGTTTCAGATGCTGTATGGCGTTACTCCCGAACTCAGAAAATCGATAACTGATAAAGGACATGTAATGAGGGTTTATGTTCCCTTTGGTTTAAAGTGGTTTGCTTATTGCACCAGGCGACTGAAAGAGAATCCTAAAATGGCCGGAATGATACTGAAGGCTTTGTTCTCCAGAGGATAAAAAATGAATAAAATCCTTACGTTTTTCCTCGTTATGTTAACGATTGGACTTTCTGCCCAGGTAAGTAACACTGTTGATGTAAAAAATAATGATCTGAAAAAGCCCTATGAAAGATATTTAAGATATGACATTGATAATAATCTGACGGTTACTGTGCCGGGCTATAAAAGCAGTGATCTTAAGGTTGTCGTTAATGACGGCGTTGTAACAGGTGCGGGTGACAATAAAATTATTAAAATGAATAAGGTAGACAAAACTGTTTTGTCAGTCATATCCTTAAAACCCCAACCCGATACTCTGAGAAAAATAAATTACAAAGTTGTAGGAGCACCAGATCCGGCACCATCGGTAGCCAGTAAAACAGGCGGTGAGATTACGCTCAACGAAGTGATCACTGCAGGTGGGGTTAAAGCTTTAGATAACGGACCATTTATTAATTCCACAGAATGGAAGGTCGTTGGATTTTCTCTTTCTTTCATTAGTGGAATGTTTGTCGATGAACTTCCTTCAACTTCGGATAAGTTTACACCGGAACAGATAAATGCAATTAACGGAATAAAGCCCGGGCAAAAGTTCTTTTTTGAAAATGTAAGAGTTATTACAGCGGATAGTACGGTCAGAAATATTGGTGGAGTTTTTTTTAAAATGAAATAAGGGCCATAATAAAATCATCGTTACTGTTCGGGTTGTCTGAAAATTTCTGCTTCTTCATAGTTATACCTGACTAAATCTGGTTTTAGGTTGAAAGGTTGAGCGGTTGGTTTGGTTATTGGTTGTATGGTTGGGCTGCTGGTTTGGTTTTTGGTTATTGGTTTAAGGGTTTGGCTGCTGGTATTGTTGATGGTCATAGGTCAGTTGTTTTAACCTGTTACTATTGACCTTTTACCAAACCAGTTGCTCTACCTATTAACCATCGACTTTTTACCAAACCAGTTGCTCAACCCATTAACTATTGACTTTTTAAAAACAGTTGCCCAACCCATCAACTTTATACCCGAATAGATACAAATCATCTATAGCCAGCTTTTACGAACCCATACGGACACCGAACCGCCTTTGGTCTTGAATTCTCCCCAGCCGTCAGCGTTGATCTTAACTTCACCGGGAAAATTACTGAGAAAGTCATAAAAGGTTTCCCCTGCATGTGCTTTTCCCACTTCCATCCATTTCCATCCGTCCTCGCCATTGCTTAACAAAACAGATAATCCGGAATCAGGATGGTCTGCGTCACCTTCCCTTGTCCAGCCCACCACACTGGGGTGATCGAAATAATCACGCTGAAAACCATAAGCAAATAACTGCCGTGCTTTTATCAATTCCCTGATCTTTTGAACAGGTGCAAGTATGATATCATATTGTTTGCCGTCTCTCCCATAGTCACGGTATGTTGCGCCATAATAATCGGGGTAAAAGACACAGGGATAACCGGCCTCTCTCAATAAAATGATAGCATAGGCAATAGGCTTGAACCAATAGTCAACCGGCGACTCCAGCGACTG
>CAZEWB010000271.1:0-5607 GCA_964515655.1 uncultured Bacteroidales bacterium | reverse complement strand
AGTTGATGGGTTGGGCAACTGGTTCTTTAAAAAGTCAATAGTCAATGGGTTGGGCATCTTGTTTGGTAAAAGGTTTATAGTAATAGGTCTTCAGCAACTGACCATTGACTATTAACCATACCAGCAGCCCAACCCATAAACCATATACTAAAAACCAAACCAGCCGCTCAACCTTTCAACCAAAACCAGATTGAGTTTGATACAACTATGAGGAGCAAAAATTTCCAGACAACCCGAACAGTAACTAAATATTACTATAAAGGTATTTGTCTTTTTAATAAATTTGCATTGAATTAACCCCAAAATATTATACATATAATGATGAGCACAACAATGTCTCTTAAAATTATTTCTGATCACAGGGAAACTCCTTCGGGGATACCGGGTTTATTAAGTGAAAATGGAATATCGGTAACATTTGCCCAGTTGAAGGCGGGGGATTATAGCATAAATAATGAGATTATTATAGAGCGTAAATCTGCTGAAGATTTTATACAGTCGCTAATTTCAGGACGACTGTTTGCTCAATGTGAGAAACTATGCAAAACAGGAATGCGACCCTATATTTTATTGGAAGGTAATCCGTATCAAACTGCGCACCAGGTAGACAAACGTGCAATAAAAGGAGCTTTAATATCCGTTATAACTTCATGGCAAATACCGGTAATTCATACAGAAAATATCGAAGACAGCGCGTCTGTATTGCTTTTGTTATGCAGTCAAATACTTAAACGTAGCCATTTATTAAGGTTTAACAATTACAAACCTAAAAAAATTAAAAACCATAAGTTAAAGTTTATACAAGGATTACCAAAAGTAGGCTCTGTGATGGCTTTGCGGTTGCTTGAACATTACGGAAGCATTAAAAATTTAATTGCCGCCGATGAAAAGTCTTTACAAAAAGTTGATGGTATTGGAAAAAAAACTGCGAAAATAATTCATGATTTTTTAATCTCTGAAAATCCCGGCTTTCAGGGCAAAAAAGAAATCTGAAGCACGAAATTCGAAATCCGAAGCACGAAACAAGAAGCCAGAAGTGTCGGAAGCCGGAAGTCGGAAGCCGGAAGCGGAGTTGGGCATGGGCGGTGGGCATTGCCAACTGCCAACTGTCAATTGCAGACTGCGTACTGCCAACTCCCGTCTTCCGTCTCCGGTCTTCCGCCACCTAATGCGTAAGCAACCAAATAATATTCGAATTTCGATATTTGTCATTCTGCTGCATACTTCAGGTTTGCACTTATGATGGTTTGCAATGAAACGTACAGCGCAGATAGTCTGTATTATGCACGACTATCTAAAATAGATAATCTAAAATAGATAATCTTATACAGATAATCTAAAAAAGTTGTATATTTGTAAAAAAAATCAGACTATGGAAGATCTCTTTAATCCATTCCCGGTAAAAGGGTTTATTTCAGGAAAATACTTTTGTGACAGACAGGAAGAGATTAGTATACTGTATAGAAACATACAGAACAGAATTGATACTACATTGATCTCTCCCCGGAGAATGGGAAAAACCGGACTTATTCTGCGTTTCTTCGATCAATTAAAAGAACAGGGGAAGTATCAGTTTATTTATTCGGATATTTTTCCCTCAAGGAATTTAAGCGATTTTATTAAAATATTAGCAGAATCAATTTTAAATGAATACCCTGAAAAATCAACTATTGGTGAGCGTTTTTTTAATTTCATAAAAGGATTGAGGCCATTGATAAGTTATAACTCACTTACAGGACAGCCGCAGATACAAATCAACTATCAGACATCTCAGGAAAAAGAAAATACAATTCAGGGATTATTTGCTTTTTTGGAAGGACTTAAGAAAAATATTGTAATTGCTATTGATGAATTTCAACAGATTTCCGAGTACCCTGAAAAGAACGTAGAAGCGCTTTTGCGAACATATACTCAAAATCTGAAAAACATCCGTTTTATTTTTTGCGGAAGCAGGAAAGCCATGATGTTCAATATTTTTTCGAATGCAAAAAGACCATTTTATGGAAGTACTCAATTTTTGATACTTGATAGTATTGATAAAACAACTTACGGACAGTTTATAAGAAAGAAGTTCTCCGAATCAAAAAAAACAATTACCGATGATGCACTGATGATGATACTTGACTGGACAAAATGCCATACATTTTATACCCAAAGCTTATGCAATACTATATATTCATATCCTGCAAAGAGAATTAACACGGAAACAGTAAAAAATGCCTGTATCGATATTTTTAAACGGAACGAACCGGTTTTTCTGCAATACCGCCAGATGCTCACTCCCGCACAATGGAACTACCTTATAGCAATTGCAAAGGAAGGAGAGGTGAGGCAACTTACAGCTCAGAAGTTCATAGCAAAATATGAAATAGGAACTCCCGCAAATTCGCGACGTATATGTAAATCACTGATATCGAAAGATCTTTTACTTGAGGAAACGTCAAAAAAAGAAACTATCTACCGAGTTTACGATGTCTTTCTTTCAAGATGGATGGAGAGTGAATATTGATACTATAAATTCGAAGCACGAAATCCGAAGCACGAAACGTGAAGCCGGAAGTGTCGGAAGCCGGAAGTGGAGTTGGGCATGGGCGGTAGGCATTGCCGACTGCCAATTGCCGACTGGCGACTACAGACTGTCAATTGCCGACTGGCGACTGCAGACTGTCAATTGCCGACTGGCGACTGCAGACTGTCAATTGCCGACTGCCTACTGCCAACTTCCGTCTTCCGTCTCCGGTCTTCCTTCACTTATAGCGTAAGCAACATAACATAAATATCAGCGAAGCGGGTATCTATTGTATCTCGCGATAGCGAATATCAGCGAAGCGATAGCGTAGCAAATATCAACAATTTTATTTACTTTTACGCCCGATAAATATGTGCTGACAAATGAAAGATATCCCCGCCAAATATAACCCTGCTGAAACCGAGGACAGGATCTATTCCATGTGGATGGGAAAGGGTTATTTTAACTCAGACCCCGATAACCGCGAAGCTTATTGCATAGTAATTCCGCCCCCAAATGTTACGGGCGTTCTGCACATGGGCCACATGCTCAACAATACTTTGCAGGATGTGCTTGTACGTCGCGCACGTATGCTTGGATTCAACGCCTGCTGGGTTCCGGGAACCGACCATGCATCTATTGCCACCGAAGCGCGTGTGGTAAATATGCTTAAAGAAAAGGGAATTGAAAAAAGCAAAATAAGCAGGGAGGAATTCCTGAAATACGCCTGGGAATGGAGAGAAAAGCACGGTGGGATCATTCTTGAACAGCTTAAAAAACTAGGTGCTTCGTGCGATTGGCGCAGGACAAAATTTACAATGGACAAGGACCTTTCGGAAAGCGTTATTAAGGTTTTTGTTGATCTGTATAACAAAGGGCTTATTTACCGTGGAATCCGCATGGTGAACTGGGACCCTTCTGCAAAGACCGCAGTTTCTGACGAAGAAGTGATTTACCGCGAGGAGAAATCCAAACTTTACTATGTAAGATATATCGTTGAAGGCACAAAAGATTTTATTGTTGTTGCTACCACACGTCCCGAAACGATACTTGGTGATACGGCAGTTTGCGTTCATCCGGAAGATGAAAGATACACACACCTGAAAGGAAAAAACGTCATTGTTCCTATGGTAAACCGCATAGTCCCTGTTATCTTCGACACATATGTTGATCGTGAATTCGGAACAGGGGCGTTGAAAGTCACTCCCGCACACGACTTAAACGACTACGAGCTTGGCATCAGACATAACCTTCCGGCCATAGATATTTTCAACGATGATGGTACGCTTAACGAAAAGGCTGAGGTCTTTGTCGGTACCGACAGGTTCAAAGCACGTAAACTTGCAGTAGCTGAACTCGAAAAACAGGATTTGCTTCACAAAACCGAGGAATATGTAAACAAAGTCGGTCACAGCGAACGCACAGATGCTGTTATTGAGCCCCGCCTTTCGCAGCAGTGGTTCATGATGATGAAAGATTTGTCTGCTCCTGCTCTCGAGAATGTGATGAACGACAATATAAACCTCATTCCACCTAAGTTCAAAAACACTTACAGGCATTGGATGGAAAATGTTCACAATTGGTGTATCAGTCGTCAATTATGGTGGGGACATAGAATTCCAGTATGGTACTTAAAACCCCAACAAGCAGTACTTGTAGATGAAAAGGGTAACGAAACTCCAATTGGTGAAATTACAGGTATGTTTGTTGCTGAAAACGAAAGTGAAGCGCTTATACAAGCCCAAGCAAAATATCCGGGAATTACTTTATCTGATTTAAAGCAAGATGAGGACGTTCTCGACACATGGTTCTCTTCATGGCTGTGGCCTATTTCTGTATTCGACGGGATCCGCTATCCTGACAATGCAGACATAAAATATTATTATCCCACCAACGACCTGATCACCGCCCCTGAGATCCTTTTCTTCTGGGTTGCACGCATGATAATGGCCGGATATGAATATGCCGGCGACAAACCTTTCAAAAACGTTTATCTCACCGGCATTGTACGCGATAAACTGGGACGCAAGATGTCGAAGTCTCTTGGCAATTCCCCGGATCCCATAGAATTAATGGAGAAGTATGGTGCCGATGGTGTTCGTGTGGGAATGTTGTTTTGCTCACCCGCAGGCGGCGACCTTCCCTTTGATGAAGCTTTGACTGAACAGGGACGAAACTTTGGCAACAAGATATGGAATGCTTTCCGCCTCGTCAATATGTGGCAGCCGGATGCAAATATTCCCCAACCGGAATATGCAAAACAGGCTGGGGAGTGGTTCGAAAATATCCTGAACAAGACCATAGCCGACATAAACGATGACTTCAACAAATACCGTATTTCGGAGGCGCTGATGAGCGTTTACAAACTTTTCTGGGATGAATTTGCTTCGTGGTATCTCGAAATGATAAAGCCTCCATACGGCTCGCCTATTGATGTAAAGACACTTGAAACGGTAAAACAGCATTTTTCGAAGTTGTTGCGTTTGCTGCACCCATTCATGCCGTTCATCACCGAAGAGATCTGGCAGAACTCGGAATATGTTGCTTCGTGCGAATCAGTGATGATGGCAAAATGGCCGGCGCAGGAAAAATACAACGATAAAATAATTTCTGAATTCGAGGAACTGAAAAACATAATTACCACTCTCCGCTCATGCAGAACAGAAAACAAACTGGCTGCAAAAGACAGTATAGAAGTATTTGTTCTCGAAGGTGGCTCAGAAGTTATAATGACCCGCAAAGAAATTGCTTCGAAACTTGCAGGAATAAGTGAGGTTTTAAAGACAAAGGAAAAAGTTGCAATGGCTGCAAATGTGCTTGTTGGAACAACATCGTACTTTATACCTCTTGGTGCAAATATAAATGTTGATGAGCAGTTAAAGAAAATGAGCGAAGATCTCGAGTATAATAAAGGGTTCCTGAATTCTGTAAAGAAAAAGCTTGCCAATGCAAGTTTTGTGAATAACGCTCCTGCTCAGGTGGTGGAGAACGAGAAGAAAAAACAGGCTGATGCCGACACAAAGATCCGTAGGCTCGAAGAACAGATTAACCAACTAAAAAAATAGACTATGAAACCCACAACCAACCCCACCCAACAC
>CAZEWB010000270.1:0-5614 GCA_964515655.1 uncultured Bacteroidales bacterium | reverse complement strand
TGTGTTGGGTGTGTTTGGTTGTTTTGGTACCGATGATACAAAATTTGCATTCAGTGAAGTAAAACTCGGTATAGTTCCTGCCACCATCTCGCTTTATGTTACAAAACGTATCGGAGAATACGGCTCAAGGGATCTTATGATAACCGGTCGCAGGTTTACAGGCAAGGAAGCCGAATGGTATCGTCTTGCCAATAAGTCTTTGCCTGCTGAAGAACTTGATGCTTATGTTGCGGAGATCATTAAATCTCTTCTCACAAGCGGACCGGAAGCAATTGCTGCCTGTAAAAAACTCATATACGACATTTCAAATAAAATGACTTTCGAAGAAGCAATTGATTATACAGCAAAAACCATTGCTGAGCTCAGAGCTTCTGCAGAAGGGCAGGAGGGTATGGCTTCATTCCTCGAAAAACGCAAACCCCGCTGGGTGATCGAATAATTCAAATACCTTATGAGACGCAAAAAGTCAGTGAATAAGCCCCAGGATCCAAGCCCCAAGATCCAAGCCCCAAGATCCAAGCCCCAAGATCCAAGCCCCAGGGGACTGCTCCCTTGGAATTTGGGACTTGAAATTTGAGGCTTGGAACTTTTTTCACACAAGAATTTATTTACGTAAAATGAGTTAATAATACTAACATGGCTAAGAAAAGAAAAATAGAATTCAGTCTGATCTACAGAGACATGTGGCAGTCGTCAGGGAAGTACGTTCCCCGCGTTGACCAGCTTGTCCGTATTGCTCCGGTTATTATTGATATGGGTTGTTTTGCCAGAATAGAATCCAACGGCGGCGCCTTCGAGCAGGTAAACCTGTTGTTCGGTGAAAACCCGAATACTGCAGTACGCGAATGGGTTAAACCTTTTAACGAAGCTGGTATTCAGACACACATGCTCGAACGTGCACTTAACGGCATAAGGATGTTTCCTGTTCCCGCTGATGTCCGCCGTCTTATGTATAAGGTAAAGAAAGCTCAGGGTGTTGATATTGCCCGTTCATTCTGCGGACTTAACGACCACCGCAACCTTGAACTTTCGGTAAAATATGCCAAGGAAGCAGGAATGATCTCACAGGCAGCGCTCAGTATAACGCATTCTGCTATTCATACAGTTGAATACTTTATGAAAGTAGTAGATAAAGCTGTAGAGTATGGAACTGACGAGATTTGTCTGAAAGATATGGCCGGAATTGGCCGTCCCGCAACATTGGGAAAACTGGTTTACGCCATAAAAACAAAATATCCTCATATTAAAGTACAGTACCACGGGCATTCCGGTCCCGGTTTTTCCGTATCATCAATGCTTGAGGTGGCAAGGGCAGGAGCCGATTATATTGACGTTGCCATGGAACCTCTTTCATGGGGAATGGTTCATCCGGATGTTATCACTATCAGGCACCTGCTCGACGATGCCGGATTCGATGTCCCTCATATCAACATGAAAGCATACATGGAGGCGCGTGCGCTGACGCAGGAATTCATAGATGATTTCCTGGGATACTTCATTGACCCCAAGAACAGGTTTACTTCTTCGCTGATGATAGACAGCGGCCTTCCCGGAGGTATGATGGGCAGTCTTATGGCCGACCTTAAAGGTGTACACCAGGGAATAAACATGGCTCTTGAAGCTTCAGGCAAACCGGCGCTTTCTGAAGATGAACTTCTTATTCAACTATTCGACGAAGTTGCATATATATGGCCATTGATGGGATATCCGCCGCTTGTGACACCTTTCAGCCAGTATGTGAAAAACACTGCTCTCATTAACGTCCTGAATTTATCACAGGGCAAAGAGCGTTTCGAGATGATAGATCCAAACTCGTGGGACATGCTTCTGGGAAAGGCCGGTTATCTTCCCGGAAAAATTGACCCGATCTTCGTAAAACTTGCAAAAGAACAGGGACGTGAATTCTATACCGGAGTCCCTCAGGATCTGTATCCGGATGTCCTTGACAATTATCGTAAGGAAATGGCTAAAAAAGAATGGGAAACAGGTCCGGACGATGAAGAACTTTTCGAATTTGCAATGCACGAGACACAATACCGCGATTATAAGTCAGGTATTGCGAAACAGCGTTTCGAAGAAGAAATTAATAAAGATAAATCACCTAAAAATAATATAATTGTGAAAGAATCTCAGGCTCCAAACCGCAGCTCGTACAGCAAAAAAGAACCGGAACTAAATACAGCTGCCGTTGCATATATACTGCACAGTTTAAATTCATCGCTCTGCGAAGAAAATGTCAATCCCTTTAAGGATCCGGATGTGTGGAAAACCATCGGTTTCTGGAAGCATGACATGCAGATAAATGTAAAAACGAATGACTCCCTGCTGAACATCTTTATTGAAAGCAAAAAAGACAGGAAATGCAAACTGAATATTTCAGGCAAGACTTACGACACAAGTTTTGTATATATTACATCTTCTGAAATTGATATTTGCATCGGTAATGAATCCTATTATGCAAAACTTTCTGCGGCTGACAACGGTTTTACAACTGTTACGATCAACGGAAAGAGTTTTAACATGAAGCGTCTTGATCTGCTTCAGAGTTATATTTCCGCCGGAAACGGAGCATCTTCTTCTTCGTCGGGAAATAATGCGGTAAAATCACCTATGCCCGGCAAAGTGTTTAAACTCCATGTAAGCGAAGGCGACAAGGTCCTTAAGGGTGATGTTTTACTGGTAATAGAATCAATGAAAATGGAGAATCGTATCATGTCAACCAGGGATGCTGTAATAAAAAAAGTACACGTCTCAATTAATGATATGATTGAAGCTTCTACTGTGTTGGTTGAACTGGAGTAGAGAAGTTAGCCTTAATGTCAGGTATGAAGTTATTGGTTCTTTGTCAAAATGAAAAGTAATAGAATTGTAATCGTTTTAATGAACAATGTCAAATGCTCAATTTTCAATGAGCAATATCAATGACACACAATTATAGCAAGCGAAGCGCAGATATAATTGATGTGGTATTGTTCCTGAGGCGAAGCCGAAGGAACTAAAGGGCGAACCCCTTACGAACAGAAATGATACTTGTACATTGTTAGTTGTTTGTTTGACATTGAACATTTTTTTACATTTACCCACACAATTTTATAGAGAAACTACTAATTCCCATCTGTTCATTCTACCACAGGCAGTGACAGGTTTGTTCATTGCCAGCGACCCGAAAACAGGAAAGTAGTTTGAGGTTATGTTCTTTTAATTTGTTAGCCTTCAAAAATATATTTTCGTTTTGGTATTGACTAGTGTCTTTTAATAGTTTAATTTTGTTAAAATATTTAAAACTAAATGATATGAAACACATGTACCTAATACAACCAATGATGAGAATTATTCTTCTCACTACACTGGGCTTGTTAATGCACAGTCTTGTGATGTCGCAAAATCCAACTGATTTTACTTATCAGATATATTATGAGACCACAAGTACCGATACTGCTGTTTTTGACCCTTTGTGTACAAGGGTTTGCAAAGTTACCGTGGCCGACACAAGCCAGTTAGCAACTATACATGTACGAATTGGTACTGTTGAAGATGGAGCCGATATTCTGAATTACAGTTTTCAATTTGATAATACCGTAGGGCTTCCTACCGGCCTTACATATTTGAGAGAGCAAAACACTATTTACTTGGGTATATTTACCACACTTCAGTCGGATATGTATTTTTATGCAGTATCAATTAAAGATACGAATGGTAATATTTCTCTTACAAAAAAATGGTATTAATCCTTAAACAGAAAAACTATGAAAGCATTGAATATATTCATAACCGGCATTTGTTTGTTAATAGTGACAAACAGTAATTCTCAGATAACAAGAAATTTTTATACCGAAAAGGATGCTTCAATAAGTACAAGCACCCCTGATGCAAATAATGGAAATTCTACAACATTTTACTCATACTTATATGAAGGGAAGACAGGAGTAACGCAGAGATCTGTGATTGAATATTATTTATCTTCTATCCCGCAAGGTTCAACAATATTAAATGCTACATTAAAATTATCAGGTGTAAACCATCTTGGTGGAAATGAAAGTTATCTTTCAGTAATAAAAGAAATTTGGGAAGAAAACACTGTAACATGGAACAATCAGCCAGCTTACGATAAATATATGAGTGTTTACTTGCCTAACTCTATCTATCCTACTGAAGATTATTCTGTTGATATTACAACAATTTGTCAATCTTGGACAGATGGTACGGTAGCTAATAATGGCTTGATATTGAGAATAGGTCAGGTATTTTTTCTTGGAACTAACCAACTTTCCTTTGCATCAAGCGATTATCCAGATTCAACAAAATGGCCTTATCTCGAAGTGACATATGAATTACCGACAACAAATATAGTAGCAGAGGACTTTAATAATTTATCTATTTATAGAGGAGACACTCTAAATGCAGAATTAGTAAATGGAATTACAGAATATGAATTTAAAATTTTTAATGTAGATGAAGCATATTCTGTTTCCTATATTTCTAGTTCAGGTGGGTTGCCTTTATTGGAAATTCCGGATTTAGATTTTGGCATTGTTTATAGTGTTACATTGAGGACAATATTTGATACTGATACATCATCTTATGGAGACACCTGCTATTTTGCATTTTTAATTCCATCAGGGACCCCGCTAATAATAGACCGTGCATTGAAACAACATCCTGAGTTACAACAGCAGATCGATGAATTTGAAGAAAGCATCCAATATTTCATAAATGACTCAAGTAATATTGTTAAAAGTTATGGTAATGAAGAATATACAATACCTGTTGTTTTCCATGTAATATCACCAACTTCGCAAACTCCCTCAACTTGGGTTTCTCAAACAAGAATAAATGAACAGTTGCAAGTTTTAAACGATGCATATGCAGGAAATCATAATCCTGGTGGCTTTGGTACACCGAATAATACATACATACATTTCTGTCTTGCGGTTAATGATGCTGATGGAAATAATATATCTAGTACTGAATACTTCCCTGGTTTAACTAGCGGTCATGATGGTATCACTTATGAAAGTAATGATAATTTCACAAACAACAACATTAATGGTACAGCTCCATTTGGACAGCAGGCTTTAATGGATCATTATAATATGATGTTTCCTGCAGATAAGTATCTTAACATATATATTGTAAATAACATAGATGATGTATCAGGATCTTTAGTATGCGGGTATTCTCCTATGCCCGATATTCAGAATCCGAATGATCCAATGAATGGTGTTGTAATGTTACGTGATGCATTCGGTACTAATTATATGAGCAATCCCAATACTATTACATATTCAAGTATCCTTAATGCTGGATATGATAATGGCATTACATTAGTCCATGAAGTTGGACATTACATTAATCTATGGCACGTTTTTGAAGGAGCATGTAACGATGGGGATTATTGTGCCGATACATACCCTCAAGCAGCAAATTCATCGGGGTGTGCAATTGGCCAGATGTCTTGTGGTACGGAAGATAATATACATAATTTTATGGATTATTCCAGTGATTATTGTAGAAATACTTTCTCGCTAAACCAAATTGATAGATTATATGCTTGCATTTACTTTTTTAAATCTGTATTAGTTTCAAAACCAAAACACCAAACACACCCAACACA
>CAZEWB010000269.1:0-5621 GCA_964515655.1 uncultured Bacteroidales bacterium | reverse complement strand
TGATCGGGAAGAATATTTCGGCTTCGAAAATCTTTTACACCGAACAATGGAACGGTTAATTTTGACGGAACGGGAGCGCAGGCGATAAACGGCGCCACGGCTCAAAATTTTAATAATCTTTTTGTGTCTGCCACCGGCAATACTACCATCAGTACTGCCGGTCAAACTCTTCAGGGAGTGTTGTTATGTGACGGTACGCTGAACGCGGGAGGAAATCTCACACTGCTTTCAACCGCTGCACAATCGGCTCTTATTGACGGCAACGGAACCGGAAGCGTATCGGGCAATATTACAATGCAGCGTTACATTGCTTCAGGTTTCGGTTACAAATATTTCAGTTCTCCCTGTCAGGCAGCCACTGTTAACGAATTTTCCGATGATATGAACCTGTTGGCTCCTTTTCCCACATTTTACAGTTACGATGAAAACAAGATTTCCAACGGGTGGGTAAATTACATTAATCCAGTAGGACCGCTGAACCCGATGCAGGGTTACGCGGTCAACTTCGGTTCGGTGGCGGCGCCGATAACAGTTGATATCACGGGAGTTGTCAGCAATGGCAATATGCAGACAACATTGTTTAATAATAATCAGCCATACACTCTGGGATTCAACCTGGCGGGCAATCCCTATCCCTCGCCTGTTGACTGGGACGCTGCTATCGGGTGGACAAAAACAAATATTGACGATGCTTTGTATTATTTCGATGCCACAACGGAATATACGGGTACATATAGCAGTTATATCAATGGTGTTTCGAGCGATGGTATTGCAAATGGTATTATTCCTGCTATGCAGGGAGTTTTTATTCATGTCAGCGATGGCGCATATCCCGTGACGGGTATGCTGGGATTCAGTAATAGTGTGAGGATTAACAATCTTTCTCCTTATTTTCATAAGACAAAACAAGAACAAACCCCGCCCTTGCTGAGGCTTTCTGCAGGTTTTAGCGACGAAGGAACACCATCCGATCCCACCGTGATTTACTTTGATAATACATCCAGTATGTCTTTTGAAAAAGAACATGACGCTCTTAAGCTGATAAATTCCGATGATCTTGTACCAAATCTGTATACTGTTTCTTTGGACGCAATCAGGCTTTCTATAAGTGCGATGCCATATCCTGTGGATAGTATTACCGTAGTATCGCTTGGTTTGAATATTAAGAAAAATGGATGGATAACTTTTAATTCAAGCGATATCGAACAAATGCCTTCAGAGATACATGTTTATTTACACGATTCCCAGGTGGGTATGTATCAGGATTTGCAACGGAGTCCGGAATATAGGCTATATCTTAATACGGGGAGATATGAAAGTCGTTTCTCCGTAATATTCAGCATGAAAGATTTACTTGAGATACCTGCTCCTGATAATACGTTCTTTGCATATAGCTTCGATGGAAATATTTTTGTTTACCCTAATATGTCGTCAGACGAAGGGGGAGACCTTAGAATCAGTAATCTGACCGGACAGGTTATCTGGCAGCAGGAATTCATCGGCAATGTGTATTATGAACTTAACCTGACCCTGAGCAAGGGGATATATATTGTAAACCTTTATACCGGCAATCGCTCATATTCAAGAAAAATATTTTATGAGGGTAAACAGTAAAAAGCATTATAAATCACCGATGTCTGTGATAAAATGAATAATGACAAAATATATACGCTGAGATTACCATTAAAACGGAGATGTTTCTTTTTTCTGGTTTGCGGAAGCGTGTTGTTTTTTCTGAACTATTTACCTGCAAGTGCGCAGGAAAATCCCCCGCGTCCGATATCCGTTAATACTGTTCAGAATCTGAGTTTCGGCGCTTTTTCACAGGGCATTGCCGGTGGGACAGTGACTGTTGACCCCCTCGGATTGCGTTCCGGTACGGGTGACGTTATTTTACTTGATATGGGCTATCTCTATTTCCCTGCTGTTTTTGAGGTGGATGCCAACCGTGGTACAGTCATTTCCATACTATACGGAAGCTCCATATTAAACGGCAGCGGCGGAGGCACGATGACTCTTAATATTGACAACACGTCTCCCCTCTCTCCATTTATCACAACGGTAGCGCCTCCGGGGAAAACCCAGATAAGCTTTGGCGGAACTCTCACTGTGGGAAATCCGCTTGCTAATCCCCCAGGTGATTATAGCGGCACATTTTCGGTTACGTTTAATCAGGAATAGTCCATTTTGTAAAGCCAAACAGAAAAGGTTCCGATGATAGGAGAAAAAACATCATGCGTCAACAATAAAAATAATAGAAAAAAACGCTATGCTATTTGGTTCTTTACTGCCGGTTTTTTGCTGATCTTATTTTTGCCTTTCATAAGTTTTGCCGATGGAGTAGAACCTGAATCTGACGAAGTATTGATCTTACTCAAAGTACCGCAAGTAGGGATTATTGAAATTCCGGCTATTATCAAGGGACAGGAGATTTACCTTCCCGTTACCGATGTTTTTGATTTTTTAAAGATTAAAAACAGTCCTTCGCCGGGACTTGATTCGATAACAGGTTTTTTTATAACCCAACAGGCTGCTTATATTATTGACAAAACACATAACCGTATCACATATGAGGATAAGGTATTTGATCTCGAACCGGACGATATGTTCCGTACAGAAACTAATCTATTTCTGAAATCTGATTATTTCGGTCGGGTTTTTGGATTGGAGTGCGTATTTAATTTTCGCAGCCTTTCGGTTACTCTTACCACAAAACTCGAACTGCCGGTGATCCGCGAAATGCGACTGGAACAGATGCGCAAAAACATAAACCGCCTTAAAGGAGAGATAAAAGCCGATACTGCTATTAACCGCAGCTATCCATATTTTCATTTTGGTACTGCCGATTGGTCGGCAATTTCCACACAACAATTGCAGGGCGGCAGCAATACGCGACTTAATCTGGCGCTTGGAGCTATTCTTGCCGGAGGAGAAACAAAAGTTTCGATCAATTATAATGACATTTTGCCTTTTACCGAAAAACAGCAATATTACCTCTGGCGCTTTGTTAACAGCAATCAACAGTCTATAGTACAGCAGGTGATGGTTGGAAAAATATCCTCACATGCTGTTTCAACCATTTATTCACCTGTTGTAGGAGTGCAATTTACCAATACGCCCACTACTTACAGGCGATCGTTCGGGTCATACGTATTAAGCGATTACACTGAACCCGGATGGATCGTGGAATTGTATGTAAATAATGTGTTGGTGGACTATGTAAAAGCCGATGCATCCGGTTTTTTTACTTTCGACGTACCGCTTGTGTATGGTAATTCGTTGGTTAAACTACGTTTTTATGGACTCTGGGGTGAAGAACACACCCGGGAACAAAATATTATCATACCGTACAATTTTCTTCCGGTTCACAAATTTGAATATACAGTCGGTGGCGGTATGGTTGAAGACAGTATCCACAGCCAATTTACGCGTGCAAATTTCAACTATGGCATGGCCCGCTGGATGACAGTTGGCGGCGGCGTCGAATATCTTTCGTCAGTAACATCCGGCTCAAGCATGCCTTTTCTTAATACTTCGATGAGGTTGGCAGGCAGCCTGCTTTTCTCGGGCGAATATGTTTACGGAGTAAGGGCGAAAAGCATACTCAGTTACCGGTTGCCTTCGAACCTCCAGTTTGAGATTAATTATATAAAGTACGATAAAGATCAGAAGGCAATTAATTTAAGCCAGCTTGAAGAACGTAACGTTATGATATCAATGCCTTTTCGAACTAAAAAATTATCGGCATTTTCACGGTTCAAGTTTAATCAGATTATTTTTCCAACGACAAAATACAGTACTGCAGAACTGATGCTCTCAGGTGTTGTTTTCGGTATGTGTACCAATTTTACCACATATGGAGTATTTTTTATTCCCGATCACCCATACATATTCAGCAACCTTTCACTGTCATTCAGGTTTCCCCGTGGATTCGTTGTTACACCACAGGCACAATACAAATACAATGATAATGAACTCGTTTTCGTAAAATGCGGGATGGAAAAACGAATGTTTAAACATAGCTTTCTGAATGTAGCAATCGAAAGAAACTTTATTAGCAACACAAATAATTTTCAGATCGGGTTCCGGTACGAATTTCCTTTTGCACAAACCAGTTTTTTGGTTAGTCGCTATAACAATTCTACGGTTCTTAACCAGTCGGCAGGCGGAAGCTTGATATGCGATGCGAAAACCAGCTATATCGGTTTCAGTAACCGTAGCAGTGTTGGCAAAGGAGGAATTACCATTTTACCTTATCTCGATATTAATTGCAATGGTAAACGTGATAATAATGAACCGAAAGTTTCGGGATTTAATTTTCACATTAACGGCGGTCGTATCGAAAAAAATAAAAAAGATACTATAATCCGCGTGTTCGATCTCGAACCTTATACCAATTACTATATAGAGTTAGATCGTAACAGTTTTGAAAACATTGCCTGGCAACTGCGAAAACAAACCATAAGTGTTGCAATAGACCCAAATCAACTCAAATTAATTGAGGTTCCGATAGCTGTGGTTGGTGAAGCTTCCGGAATGGTTTTTATTAATGGAAATGGTGAAAAGAAGGGCCAGGGGCGAATAATCGTATGTTTTTATGATAGTGATTCCAGCCTTGTAGCCCGTACTCTTACGGAGGAGGATGGCTTTTTTAGTTTTCTCGGTTTATCGCCAGGTGCATATACAGTACGGATTGACGATGCTCAATTACTGAAATTGAAAATGACCGCAACCCCATTATCTCTACCCCTAAATATTATTCAAAACAAAGATGGAGATGTTGTAGACGGACTCGAATTTATACTGAATCCTCAATAAAACAACATTTCCGATTATACCCTCAGGGCAAATGCATCTAATTTTTTAAAAAATAAAAAAAGCGCGTCATTGCGAAGGTTCCTTACAATTAACTCAACGTAAGAGAACCTGAAGCAATCGGATGTGGGTGGATTTGTGCGGATGATGTGGGAAGGAAAACACCTTTTAACGATCCCGTATATCCACGCACAATCCCATCACACAGAGATTGCTTCTCGTTGCAGTATGTATTTTGCAAATCACTACTTGTAAGCAGCAACGATCGCAATGACGGGATGGTGTTTTTTGTTGTTAATCAGACTTCTGTGGCATATTCATTTCCAAACCAAGGCAATAATATTTGAAAAATAATTATTTTTGATGCGTTTGCCCTGATTATACCATCCCTGATAAATGTGTTACGCATAATGTTATGCTTTGACATGAATTATCATAATATTACTATTTTTCCCATACTATAATTCATTTTCATGCCTAACGCAAAAAATGATGTGTCAAAATATTTAACCGGTTAAACCTTTTTTCTTATTGTGTTCTATATTGTAACGCAGCCTGTCTAATCGTTTGTGACTCTGGACGCAGTGTTTTTGCTGCAAAGTGGTATCTGTTCAATCTGACAGTGAAAATACTCTTGTAAAAGAGTAAAAATACCATGATCGTTCACGAATTTCACTTGATTTATTTCGGGTAAATAGTCTCTGTATTTCAGGTAGATAAACTCTTTACATAGGGCACGTAATGTTGTATTTTTAATATAAAGTTCTAAGCCGTGAAATCAGCAATAGTAAAAAATTTATTAAAGG
>CAZEWB010000268.1:0-5626 GCA_964515655.1 uncultured Bacteroidales bacterium | reverse complement strand
ATTTTTTCAACGTATTACAAATCGTATTATATTTACACCAAAATATTTGGAAATGAAAACCATAATAAACCTTTTTGAAGAAAGTGTGAACAGATTCGGGAATAACACTTATTTGTGGGAAAAAGATGGCGATAAATACGTTCCGACCACCTATAAGGAAGTACAGAAACAGGTGCATATTTTCGCTTCGGGTCTGATCGCTCTGGGTATAAACAAGGGCGACCGCATTGCGCTGATGGCCGAAGGCCGTAACGCATGGGTCATTTCTGAACTTGGGATGCTTCACGTTGGTGCTGTCAATGTCCCTCTTTCAGTAAAACTGGAAGAATTATCAGAAATTAAATTCAGGATAGAGCATTCAGGTTCGCGTTTTATTATTGCTTCAAGGAACCAACATAAAAAGATACGCCAGTTGTATGGCCATATCCCCTGTGTGGAAAAGATAATTTTATTAGATGATGAAGAACAGTTGACCGAAATCGAAATACTTTTTAGTACTATATGTTCCAAAGGAAAGGAATTGCTTGCTGCAGCTCCGGGAAAACTGGATGAAAGAAAAAAGCAGGTTCAGGGAGATGATCATGCCAACATCAGTTATACTTCAGGCACAACGGCCGATCCCAAAGGAATAATTCTCACTCACAGGAACTATACGGCGAATGTAGAGCAGGCATGTACGCTCATGACCATCGAAGAACACTACCGCTCATTACTTATACTTCCGTGGGATCATTCTTTTGGCCATACTGCCGGACTATATGCCTTTATGGCTTTTGGCGCCAGTGTAGCGTCGGTTCAAACGGGAAAAACGCCTATGGAAACCCTTAAAACATTCCTGTAAACATAAGAGAAATTAAGCCTCATGTTCTGATGAGCGTGCCTGCGCTTGCGAAGAATTTCAGAAAAAGCATTGAAAAAGGGATACGCGAAAAAGGGAAAAAAGTGGACAAACTTTTTCATAAAGCGCTTAAAGTTGCATATAAATACAACCGTGACGGATGTTCCAAAGGAAAGGGATTTCAACTTTGGAACATTATCATGTATAAGATCTACGACAAACTTATTTTTTCTAAGATACGGTTACAATTCGGCGGGGAATTGCAGTTCTTTATCGGCGGTGGCGCCATGCTTGATATTGAATTGCAGAGATTCTTTTATGCACTTGGAATACCGATGTTCCAGGGGTACGGGTTATCCGAAGCATCTCCAATAATTTCGGCAAATTCTATAGGTCGTCATAAATTAGGAACATCCGGATATCTGGTAAAATATCTTGAGTTAAAGATCTGTGATGATAAAGGTAATTCATTACCAGTGGGTCAGAAGGGGGAGATCGTTGTAAAAGGCGAAAATGTAATGAAAGGATACTGGAAAAATGAAAAAGCCACGGCAGAAGCATTAAAGGACGGCTGGCTCTATACCGGCGATATGGGCTATATGGACAGCGACGGCTTTCTGTATGTACTTGGCCGTTTTAAAAGTCTGCTGATTGGTAATGACGGGGAAAAATTCAGCCCCGAAGGTATTGAAGAAGCATTTGTGGAAAGCTCCAGGTACATCGACCAGTGCATGCTTTATAATAACCAGAATGCATATACCACGGCATTGGTGGTGCCAAATCAGGGACCTGTTCTTTTTGATCTGAAAACACGTGGTCTTTCACCTGATACCGAAGAAGGGCAAAACTTCGCATTAAATATTATTTTGTCAGAACTGGAACGTTTCAAGAATGATAAAAGATCGGGGGCGCAATTCCCTGCACGCTGGCTACCGTCTGCTATAGCAATACTGGATGAACCGTTTACCGAACAAAACCGTTTGCTGAACACAACATTGAAAATGGTCCGTAATAAGATCGCTGAACGCTACAAGGATCTGATAGAATATCTGTACACTCCCGAAGCAAAGGATATCTGCAATCCCCGGAACAAAGCAATGATATCGAGGTTTAAAGAATAAAAGCATTATACTCCTGGGGCTGCCTTCGCCCTTTTCCTTTTTGTCATCCTGAACGCAGTGAAGGATCTCAAGTTGAGATTCTTCGCTTTCGCTCAGAATGACAAAAGTTTTGTTTTAAAGGTTTGAGATATGTCAGGGTCGGGAAGCGAATAAATCAATATGAAGATAGTAAACCTTACTTCTTAAAAATCCTTGCGTTGTAACTATTCCCATTATTGTCGGTGACCCTGAGAATGTACACGCCCTGCAACAAAGAGGAACAATTAAGTTTGCCGGGCAGTAATATTTCATCATTAATGATTTTTTCACCAAGAATATTATAAACCGAAACAGAACATTCAGAATTACCTTTGATGTACAGGAAGTCACTCAAAGGATTCGGATATACAAAAGCTGAAGACTGTTCAGATACATCCGGAATATCAGTTGAAACAATTACATCGTTCACATCACGGGGCAGAATTTTAAATACACTATATGAATAATGCCCGATCCCGGTGATATCATAGGTTTCATTTAAGGTAGGCACAAATTGAAAAATATCATCATCCACGCTCAGAGGCCCCGTGCTGTTGCTGTTTACAGTCCATACATTGTATCCATCAGGCATTGCTGTGCAGAGTGCGTTATAAACAGTGATAAGTACACCTTCGAACTCTTCTCCCGCACCCCCGCTTGTAGTCGGCCAGCTTGCAGGAATTACAGATGAAGGATTGGTGACCAGATAACCTGTAACAGATGCTATCTCTGTAAGGTTGTAGTATTCGCTCACGGTTCCTGTGATCTTTACTTCATTTCCTATTTCCGGAGTATTAGTATTGTTATAAACATATATCCCGTGCCATGGTCCGGTTGCTTCCTGAATAAAGTAACCACGGTATGTCCCTCCCTGATAACTGTAATGCAAAGCAGTTACAACACCTTTTGTAGTCACAACCTGATTCATATAAGGAGAATTTCCTGACACATCTGTCGTGTACTGTATGTCATAAATAGGTACTAAAGATGTGTCTTCAATAGTAACGGTAACAGTCCATACTTTTGTTATTCCGTTTCCTGCCGTTACCGTATAGGCCTGAGGAGTCGTAAAATTTCTTGTTACTCCGCTAAGAGGGTTGATCGTGGCTCCGTTGGAAACTGTGATTGCAGGAGTGAGGCTTGTAAGAGCAGTACCGATACTAACCTCGATATGAACTGCAGCATTTGTAGAATTGATAGTAGCGGGTACTGTTTGCTGTGGTAAAGTAAACGTGAGTATTTCAGCATACGGACTGAAGCTGCTTACAGAATCGCTGACGATAATCCGGCTTACTACAGGCAAATGATCGGAACCATAAAAAAGAGCATCAAGAATTGTTGATGAATACTGTGAACTGGAAACGGCATTGATACTATTATCGAATGTATTTCCTGTTCCATCGTTACCGTATGCGTAACAGGAGCCATCAACATAAAGGGCTCTGTAATTACCGGACATTATATCGTTATCAAAAAAGGTGAAATCAAAACGATCATCCATTCCTCCTCCCGACACTTTTGTGCTTTGTGTATGAAGCGCTGCGAATGAAACATCATCGTGCCATTCACCTGCAGTTTCAGGGTCAACGAGAGGTTCAACAGAATTACTTACAATATATGTGTAGGCCGGTTCGGATGATACACCATAGAAATTACAATCGCCGCCAACGATGATATTTTCAACCTGAGCATGGGACTGTATATAATTAAAGAATGTTGTTACTTCACCAAGCCTGTCGCTTTCATACCCCTGTGATGCCTTAAGATGCCATCCGAAGACGTTCAGAAAAATTGTATCATGATCTGTTGCAAGGTCGGCTGATTTAAAATACATTTTATACCTGCTTATATCCCTGAGTGCAGTTGGTATCTGTTCCTGCGAGACCAGTCCTAATTTATTGCTGTTGTAAAAAAGAAGGTTGTCGGTATCGGGGCCATCATGAAATACAGCCCGGTTGTATCCGCTTACGCCATCTGAGTTAAGGGCATTGGTTAAGATAAGATCTGCACCATATGTGGATTCCAATTCATTTACTACTATTATATCGGGCATAATGTCATGGAAAATTATCTTGTAGTCCTGCCATCTTGTTTCACCGGTTCCGGGATAATTAAGCAGGTTGTAATAAACAATTGTAATCGTATCGCCAACGACTTTAACGTCTTTTGAATTATTCTGAGCGGATAAACTGACGCATGCTGATACAAGCAAGGACATGATGAAGAAAGTGTTGCGTATTATTTTCATTTTTTTAATTTGATTTGAAAACGGGGACACGAAGATAGTAATAAATTCCTTGTGTGCATTTAAATGTTATAATATCAGGCATTGTGTTAATAAAAATATGGTTTTATAATTCAAAATTCCTCCGCTGCTCCACACCCCGTGGTTTGTCCCCTTCTATTTCTTCCATTCTTCCATAAGTTTTTCTTTCCACATTTTAAACCCCTCGTAACATTCCATCGTGAATTTATCGTCTATTTTGTAAGATATACCTTTACTTTTAAAATTGTAAATTATATGCTCCGTGCTTCCTTTTATTGAGGTCTTTATTGCTTCGTCACAACCGGTAAAGATATTTTTAAGGCTGTCCAGTTTGCTTATGGGAACAACGAGATCGAGGTTTTGTCCGTTCTTTAAACGTTCGGGGTTTTCCCAGAATATTCTTACGTTCTTATCCTGAATGGTAAAAGTAAATTTGTAAACATATCCGCCCCAGTCGCCGGTGTAATCTTCGACAAGGGTAAATGTTTTAGAAGAAAATATTTGTTTAAGAGTGAATAGCAGACTGCAACTGAAACAGTCAGTAGAAAACCTATGAAGTATTTTTTCATTTTACTATTTTCCTTACAAAAATTCCTTTGGAGGTTATAATCCTTAAAATATATGTATTGCCCGCCAGGCTTGAAAGATCGATACATATCCTGGAATTCGTTGTTTCAATATTTCTGACGATCTGCCCCTGCATTGTAATAATCTCAATGCGTGTATCGGCCGTAACGCCTGTTATGCCGGTGAATTCGATCACAACATTATTCCAATCCGAAGGGTCATGATATATTGCGGGATCTTTTTCAGTGAATGTTTCATTTGTTGCACCGACGAGCGTTCCCGTGAAATGAACAGGGGCAGACCACAACATGTCAGCATCGGCCTGGGTTACACGTATGAAAATCCAGTCTTCGGTAAAAGGTGTCAAATAGAGGATCGTGTCGAGAGGGCAGCTTGTGCTTGTGAATGAAGTAACAATACCGTTCTGTGAAACCATTTCGATGTTGGTCCAGCTTTCGCAGTTATCGTCAGATAACCTGATGTGAACAGGCATGTCATATGCGCGCTGCACAATGTATCCCATTGAAGTGCCGGAAACGTCGAGCCAGACGCTTGCATTTTTGTCCATTGTTGCGAACGTGCGTCTTTTCCTTATTGCATCATACAAGGCAGCTTTTGTGAGGGCTGTAGCCCATATCCCGGCCCTGCAGTAATCTTTGGTTCCCCAGTTCGAAGAATGATTATCTTGATTCCATACAGGCGAAAGATGCCAGCCTTTTTTCAGCGCTTCCTCGTACCAGTCGGTCGCCTGTTGTATGCTCTGGAATTCTATCAAAGGAAAGACCGAGTCGCTGACAGCCCCCTGGTATGCGAAAT
>CAZEWB010000267.1:5435-5647 GCA_964515655.1 uncultured Bacteroidales bacterium | reverse complement strand
ATAACACTGGCAAGCAGCGGTGCCGCAGGCGTTACAGGAAGTGGAACAGTTGACTACCTGGCAAGATGGACTCCTACTGCAACAAATCTTGGCATAGGTGTAACACGCGATAATAACTCGACTGTAGGAATAAATGCAGCGCCAAATGCAAGTTACAGATTATATGTTGATGGAGCATCTGCAATAACTGGTATTTATGGGCAATATAATGC
>CAZEWB010000267.1:2655-5425 GCA_964515655.1 uncultured Bacteroidales bacterium | reverse complement strand
GTGTGTTGGGTGTGTTTGGTTGTGTTTGTGGGCAATATAATGCAAATAATTATGGCTGGCTGGGTGGTTCAAGTTGGGGTGGTTATGTTCATGGCGGGGTAGCAGGCTCGACCGAGGCTTATACCCAGCTTGGTAA
This sequence comes from uncultured Bacteroidales bacterium, assembly GCA_964515655.1. Lineage (GTDB taxonomy): Bacteria > Bacteroidota > Bacteroidia > Bacteroidales > GWA2-32-17. The sequence continues at coordinate 5,289 of CAZEWB010000267.1, read as the reverse complement.
ATCGAACTGGGAAGGTGTTTACGCCTGGGCATATAATGATGACGGTGTTCAGGGTGAAACACAAAGCAGTTCTTATTACGGAGTATATGGGAACAATACCAATGCAACTAGTGGAACAGGGGTCTATGGTCGCGGAACTACTTATGGTGTCCGCGGATATACTCCTTCAGTTGCCGCCAACACCTACGGTGTCTTTGGGGAATGGTGGAGCAGTACTTATGGCTATCTCGGCGGATATACCGGGTCGTACTATGTGGGGGCATATGGCTATGTGGATGGAGCCAATGATTTTGCTGTATTTGGAAATAACAACTCCAGCGGCGGGACAGGAGGATTGTTTTCAGGCGACCAGCCTCCGGCAATATACTATCTTGTCGGCGGATCAGGATTATGCAGTAATGGTGGAGAAATAGGTTTAGCCGGATTTTCCAATAACGCTACCGCTGCTGACCGTGCGGGTGGTTACTTCGAAGATGATTTGTCAGGTTCTTGGGCTTATGTGGGGATGAGAACCGCCGGGGGTACATCATACAAAATAATCGGTGCAAGCTTAAACGTATCCGGAATTGTTAAAACAACCGACGGAAGGAAAGTGGTTATGTTTTGTCCTGAAGCACCCGAGCCAATCCTGGAAGATTATGGGACAGGCCGGTTAGTTGATGGAAAGGCTCATATTGATTTTGATTTGACCTATTCAAATAGTATTAATACAGATGAAAACCATCCTTTGAAAATATTTGTTCAGCTTGAAGGAGATTGTAATGGCGTTTTCATAACAAATAAAAATAAATATGGTTTTGATGTTATTGAGATAAATGGAGGAAAATCTGATGTGGCTTTTGTATGGCATGTTGTTGCAAACACTGCCGATCAATACAATGATGACGGTTCTTTATTTTCGAAAAATTTTGGTTTGAGATTTCCGGATGCTCCCGGCCCTCTCAAGAAACAACGCATCACTGATATTCAGTCTGACGGAAAAATCAACCAGCAGAAACTTGAAGAGGTAAAGCAATTGAACGAACAGGAGCGTATGAGAGATGAACAGAAAGGAAAGTAGATACAGCCCGAAATATGATATATTTAAAAGACAAACATCCTTTCTGGCGTAGGCATCTGCTTGTGCCAGACTTTCATAATGATTGGTCGGGATTTATTTCTAATTTAGCTTAGTGTTTTTCGTTTAAAAAAAAGAATTATCTAAAGAAAAAACTAAAAGAAAAAAATAGATAGATGAAAGAAAAAGAACAAAACCTTCAGGGGATAGAACATATAAATAAACCTGAATCTCAAGAAAAAAACCTTGAAGGTTTAGCCCTTAAAGATGCTACTTTTAACTTTTTGAACTTTACACTTTATCTTGAGGAACTATGAAAAACAAAATTATATTTTCATTTCTAATGTTGATAATCAGCATTGGCGTTTTTTCGCAGTCAAGGCTTGTTATGCAAAATAACGTAAGGCTTGTAATAACCAACAACGCCTTTTTAAGAATAGATAACAGTAATGCAAATGCTGTAACCGACCTTACTTCCAACAGTGGTATTATTTCGGAAGGGGAGAATAATCGTGTCCGTTGGATTATTGGGACCTCAACAGGTAATTATTCCATTCCCTTTTATGATCCGGATAACACTTCAAGAATACCGCTTTCTTTCAACATTGCCGCAGGCGGAACCGGAAGCGGATACATTGACTTTTCCACCTATGACGGAACCTGGGATAACAATACATACCGCCCTTCGATGGTTTCCAATGTTTTTCTGTTTCCTCCATACGCTACCAATAATTCCGACAAGATGATTGACCGTTTCTGGTTAATGAATGCACAGAGTTATACTACTAAACCATCAGGAACACTTACATTTACATATATTGATGCTGAACATTCGGCCGCAGGCAATTCAATTACCGAATCGCTGCTTAAAGCAAAACGTTTTAATAACAGTGCGGGCGTCTGGAGTGATTTTACGCCCAACGGCACAGCAAATACCGGAGCCAATACAGTTGCAACTACAAACATTGCCGCATCCGACCTTTATGCTGCATGGTCGCTTATTGATCCGAACTGTACTATCATCCTTTCTTCAGGAGCCGGCACTAATAACCAGACTGTTTGTATAAATACCCCAATTACAAATATTACTTATGCTACTACCGGCGCTACTGGAGCAACTTTCTCGGGTCTTCCCACCGGGGTTACCGGGAACTGGGCAGCCAATACCGTCACGATAAGCGGTACTCCTACTGCTACAGGCACATTTAACTACACCGTTACTCTTTCAGGTGGCGCCTGTGAATTTGTTTCCGCTACCGGCACGATAACTGTAACGGCTCCTATACCTCAAACGATAACAGGAACAACACCTTTATGTATTGGGGCAACAGCAGTCTGGACAAGTACAACGCCTGGCGGAACCTGGACAAGTGCAACACCTGCCGTCGCCACAGTTGGCGCAGCAACGGGTCTGGTAACGGCCATAAGTGCCGGAACATCGGTAATCACTTATTCTGTGACTGTAGGCGGTTGTGTTAATACGGCAAATCAAACAGTAACAGTAACGGCTCCTATACCTCAGACGATAACAGGAACAACACCTTTATGTATTGGGGCAACAGCAGTCTGGACAAGTA
>CAZEWB010000267.1:0-2555 GCA_964515655.1 uncultured Bacteroidales bacterium | reverse complement strand
CAGCAACGGGTCTGGTAACGGCCATAAGTGCCGGAACATCGGTAATCACTTATTCAGTAACGGTAGGCGGTTGTGTTAATACGGCAAATCAAACAGTAACAGTAACACCGGACAATGCCATAACGCTGACTTCAGGAAATAACAATCAGACAGTATGTATCAACACGGCTATCGCAAATATCACATATACCTCTACCGGAGCAACAGGGGCAACATTCAGCGGTTTACCTGCCGGAGTCACGGGCAGCTATGTTGCAGGTAATATTACAATCAGCGGAACCCCTACAGCAAGCGGAGCCTTTCCCTACACTGTAACTTTAACGGGAGGTTGCGGAACAGTAAGCGCTACTGGAACTATTACGGTAAATCCATCGCCTATTATTTATAATGTTACCGGAGGTGGAAACTATTGCAGCGGAGGTGGTGGTGTTGCGGTTGGTTTAAGCGGCTCACAAGTCGGGGTTTCATATACTTTATATTACAATGGCAATCCTACTGCAAATGTTGTTCCCGGTACAGGAGGCGTTATCGGCTTTGGAAATCAGACCAATGCCGGCACATATACAGTTGTTGCCAATAATACCACTACGAATTGTAACGTTATTATGAACGGAAGCGCTGTGGTAAGTATCAATACATTGCCTGTTGCAGATGCCGGAACCGATCAAACCATATCCTTCGGAACCAGTACAACCCTTGACGGAACTGCATCAGGTGGCAGCGGTTCATACACCTATTTATGGTCGCCCCCCGGAAGTCTTGTTAATGCTAATATTGAAGACCCAACAACTGTTAACCTTATCGCTACTACAACATTTACTTTAATAGTAACCGATCAGGCAACAAATTGTCAGGGTAGCGCACAGGTTACGGTATTTGTGAATGGAGTTCCTTTAGCTGCAAATGCTACCGCAACGCCTGACACAATTTGTATTGGTCAAACATCACTACTTAATGCGAATGCATCAGGCGGCGCAGGTCCTTCGTTCTATACTTATTTATGGTCGTCTGTGCCTGCCGGCTTTAGTTCGACTTTAGAAAATCCAAGCGTGTCGCCCACTGTTACAACAACATATTATGTAACTGTAAGCGATAGTTTCAATTCGGTTGTGTCTTCTGTTACTGTGAATGTACTACCCTTACCTCAGCAATATGAAGTATCAGGCAGCGGTATTATCTGTTTTGGAGCGAGCGGATTAAATATTATTCTTACCGGTTCACAGATAGGTGTCAGTTATCAGCTTCAACTGGATGGGGTTGATATAGGAACGCCTCTGAACGGTACATCTGCAGGACTGGTATGGCCCAATCAAACAGCCGAAGGAGTTTATACTATTATCGGTACCAATATTGCAACCGGATGTTCAAATATTATGGCAGGCTCAGCTACAATAGTCGTAAATGACCTGCCCGGCGTGTATGATGTTACAGGTGGCGGTGTTTTCTGTGGAGGCGGGTTGGGCGTTAATGTAGGGCTTAGCGGATCGGAAGCAGGCATATCATATCAGTTATTACTCGATGGCATTACTATCGGATCTTCTGTCCCTGGCGATGGCAATCCAATTGACTTTGGCCTGCAAACTTCTTCTGGAACATATACAGTTGTTGCTACTGATACTTCAACATTTTGTGCAGATGACATGAACGGAAGCGCTGTTATTACTGTAAATCCGTTACCGACAGGTTACAATCTGACTGGTGGTGGCGAATATTGCAGCGGCGGAACAGGTCTTACTGTCGGTCTTAATGGTTCGGATACAGGTGTTGATTACCAGCTTTACCTGGATGGCGCTATCGAGGGAAGTCCCGTTCCGGGAACCGGCAGCGCTTTGTCGTTCGGCACATTTACAACTCCGGGAACCTTCACTGTAATTGCAACAAACGCAGTTACATCATGTGTCAGCAATATGAGTAATCCGGTAAGTATTATAATTAATCCCTTACCTGTTGTTTACGATGTAGCTGGCGGAGGTTCGTATTGTGCCGGCGGAACCGGCTTAAATGTAACACTAAGCGGTTCTGAAACCGGGGTTACATATCAGCTATTTATCGATGGAGTGGCAACAGGCAGCGGCCTTGCAGGAACCGGAAATGCTCTCAGCTTCAATAACCTTACAATTACCGGGGTTTACACTATTCAGGCAACTAACGATGTATCCTTATGCCTGTCGGATATGAACGGTTCTGCAACAATAGTTGTTAACCCTCTTCCGGTAATTGACAGTCTTTATATTGTTCCTTTGACAAGCTGTATTTTGAACAACGGAGAGGTTACTATTTATGCAAGTAATGGAACATATCCGCTTACTTATTCTATGGATGGAGTAAACTTCAATACTGATTCTGTATTTACAGGATTGATGTTGGGTAATATAACCTGCTATGTTTCTGATGTAAATAACTGTATGGTCTCTGTTACAGATATCGTTCCGGATAGCACGGGATTTGCTCTTGACAGCGTTCTGACAACTGACAATTTATGTAATAGTGACAGCACAGGACAAACGCAGTTACATCATGTGTCAGCAATATGAGTAATCCGGTAAGTATTATAA
>CAZEWB010000266.1:0-5658 GCA_964515655.1 uncultured Bacteroidales bacterium | reverse complement strand
ATATGCGTTCAATCTAATGAACATGTTGGTAGCATTTAAAAAGAACATAAGGTGAAACTACTGAGAAGAATACTTCCGACTTCGGTCTTCCGACTTCCGTCACATTAATAATACGGTAAAGTATATGGACTTCAAACTCTCCAGCCCCTTCTCCCCCACCGGCGATCAGCCCGAAGCAATCGATCTGCTTGTTGATTCGATAAAACAGGGGAACAAGTATCAGACTCTGTTAGGCGTCACCGGGTCGGGCAAGACCTTTACGATAGCCAACATGGCGGCAAGACTGAACAGGCCGTTACTTGTATTCAGCCATAATAAAACTCTTGCAGCGCAATTATACGGCGAGTTCAAAAGTTTTTTCCCGGAAAACCTTGTTGAATATTTTGTTTCGTACTACGACTATTACCAGCCTGAAGCATATCTGCCAGGCACCGACACGTATATAGAGAAAGACCTTTCGATAAATGCAGAGATAGAAAAACTGAGACTAAGTACTACGTCTGCCCTTCTATCGGGAAGGAAAGATGTGATAGTTGTTGCATCCGTAAGCTGTATCTACGGCATCGGTAATCCTGATGATTTTCACAACAATTCACTAACAGTAAAAAAAGGTGACAGCATTAGCCGTAATGCTTTCCTGTACTCGCTCGTCGATGCACTTTATGCAAGGACAGAGAACGAGTTCAAGCACGGAACCTTCCGCGTAAGAGGAGATGTTGTTGATGTCTTTCTGGCATATTCCGATTTTGCATACCGCATTACTTTCTGGGGAGATGAGATAGAAGATATAACAAGTTTTGAGCCTTCTTCGGGAAATACACTTCAGGTACATGAAGAGGTAAGAATATATCCGGCCAATATCTTTGTCACTTCAAAGTTCAGGATAAATGAGGCAATAAAACAGATACAGAACGATACCGTACTTCGTGCACTGGAACTTAAGGAGTCCGGAAAATCTCTTGAATCAAAACGTCTTGAAGAGCGGGTTACATTTGATCTGGAGATGATAAAGGAGCTTGGCTATTGTTCCGGAATTGAAAACTATTCCAGATACTTCGACGGACGCAAACCCGGTTCGAGACCATTCTGCCTGCTGGATTATTTTCCAAAGGATTTTATTGCAGTCATTGATGAGAGTCATGCAACTCTCCCACAGATAAGAGGTATGCACGGTGGCGATAAATCCCGTAAAACGACACTGGTTGAATATGGGTTCCGGCTTCCTGCAGCCCTTGACAACAGACCTTTGTCTTTTACTGAATTCGAAGAAATGCTGGGACAGATCGTTTATGTAAGCGCGACTCCGGCCGATTTTGAAATTGAACGTTGTGGAGGAATTGTTATTGAGCAGCTCATTCGCCCCACAGGTATCATTGATCCCGGGATTGAGGTTCGTCCCACCCATAACCAGATAGACGACCTGATGAATGAGATTCGTTTAAGAATAGGACGTAATGAAAGAGTTCTTGTAACCACTATCACAAAGCGTCTTGCTGAAGAACTATCGAAGTTCCTTATTAACCTTAACATTAAATGCACTTACATTCATTCCGACGTTGAAACTCTTGAAAGGGTTGAGATAATGGACGGTCTCAGAAACGGGTTCTTTGATGTCCTAGTTGGAGTCAATCTGCTCAGGGAAGGACTTGACCTGCCTGAAGTATCTCTTGTTGCCATACTTGATGCTGATAAGGAAGGGTTCCTCCGCAATGCCCGTTCGCTTACACAGACGGCAGGAAGGGCAGCAAGGCACATCAACGGAAAAGTAATAATGTATGCTGATAAGACAACCCGTTCGATGAAGCTTACAATTGATGACACTAACAGGAAACGCGAAAAACAACTGAAATATAATATTGAAAACAATATAACACCGCAGCAGATAAAGCGTGAGAGTCATTCATTGACACAACAACTCAAACATGCCGGAGCTGAAAAGAAATACCGTCCCTATATTGAGAAAACACCTGAACAGATGGTTGCTGATCCCATTGTTGCATATATGAATGACGAACAGCTGAAGAAAGCAATCGACACTTCTAAAAAGAGTATGGAACGCGAAGCAAAGGCCCTTAACTTTATCGAAGCGGCAATGTACAGAGACGAGATGCGCAATCTGGAAAAACTGATGGCTGAAAAAAAATCAGAAAAAAAATAGTTTTATTGCATTGACAATTTTATTGTATTATCTTTGCAGCCACATTGCGGGGTGGAGCAGTGGCAGCTCGTTGGGCTCATAACCCAAAGGTCGTAGGTTCGAATCCTGCCCCCGCTACAAAAAACAGAGCGAGAAACAGAGCGAAGAGCGATGTTTCTCGTTTTTTCTTCGCTCTCACTCTCATTCTCACTCTGAATTAATCGAAACCGGACTTGGGTTTTTTCTTATGACAGGAACAGAAGCTACCTTTTTTTCCAGCGCACATAAACTGAAATACTCGCTTCCGCAGAGTTTGTGAGTTCTATGATCTTTGGCTTAGTTGAAATATAATCTTTAGCACTGAAATAAAATGTTTCCATTACTTTACTCCTATATATGTAATCTTTTCTGAGTAATCCAAGATCCTTATCAAAGATCTGGACCGTATAATCATTTTCTATATACAATTTTTTATGCATCTGGCTTGCAATAACAACCGGAAGGTCGCTTATATTGAAATTCTTCTTTGTTTCGCTGATGAAAAGATAATTTCCCTTTTTGCTTATTGCAAGGAAAATGTCAGGTTCGTTAAAGAAGTCCCAGCTATTGCCTTTCTCGGTACTATATGGCAATTTGTTGATCTTTATCCGCTTTACTATGAATTTCGTGGGCTGCGCATGAGAATGATCCATAATGAAGATCCCTAGTATAGTAAACAATAAAATTACCGGTCTTAAATCTTTGATAAGTCTTATATTATTTTACAAAAATAGAAATATATTTTTATATCGGTCTTAATCCTGTAAGAAAGTAAAGACCCCAAATGCATACAAAATAACAATTCAGACTATATTTGCATTTCTGAAAAAAGGATTCTGAAAAGAACAACACCCGAACCGGAATAAAATGAAGATATTTAAATATCACTGGTCGTATTACGTCGGAGGTCTGCTGGCTCTGGTAATTGTTCTTTTTGAGGCCAGAGGAAAAGGTGATTTTAATATATTTATTTCTGCTTCCAGAGACTTACTTTCCTGCAAAAACATTTATGAGATCCCTTATAACGAATGGTATCACTATTATTACGACGTAGTGTTTGCATTGATACTTGTGCCTTTTTCATTTCTTCCGCTTTATCTTGTTAAGGTATTATGGCTGTCGCTGAACGTTTTCTTTTTATTCAGGATATGGAAAATAATAACGCACTGGCTTCCATTAAATGAATTGCCAAAGAGATCATTAATAGTTTTCACCCTTCTTTCTTTTCTTTTTATATCAAGGTTTATCCGCGATAACCTACACCTTTCACAGGTGACAATAATGATACTTTACCTAACACTTGAAGGTGTTTATATGATAGGAAAAGATCGTAAGATCAGCGGAAGTATATTGATAGCAGCAGGCATTACAATTAAACTACTTCCGGTTGTTATTATTCCATACCTTCTATACAGAAAAGAGTTCAAGTCTGTTATTTATATCCTGATATTCATAATTGCACTTTTGATATTACCGGCTGCCTTTATAGGTTTTGAATACAATACTTTTCTTCTTTCGGAACGCTGGCAAATGATAAACCCAATGAACATCGAACATATTTCAGATACTTCTGAAAGGAGTTTTCATTCGCTGACCACCCTTCTCTCAACCTTGCTTATTGAGAATACCGGGGATCTGTACGCCCTGCCCTGTAAAAGGAATATTGCTGATATTTCGGTTGACAGCCTGAAGATCATAATAAATGTCGCCAGGGCATTGTTTATCCTGTTTGCGCTGTATTTTTTAAGGACCAGACCTTTTAAGAACAAAGTAAGCAATATCCAGAGATTATATGAAATAAGTTATGTCTGCATTCTTATACCTTTGATATTCCCGCATCAGCAGCATTATGCATTTATGTACATTTTTCCGGCAACGACATATCTTTTATATTACTTTATTGTAAATTATTTCAGCAAAAATGCAGGGACAGTAATAAAAAACTTCAAAACGAAAAAGGCGCTTCTGATATCCGGACTTGCTTTAATATATCTATCAACCAACAGCCACCTGATACTTGGCGAATTCAGTAAATACTACGACCATTACAAAACTCTGACATACGGAGTGCTTCTGCTGATTATAATTCTTGCTTTTTGCAAACCTGAAATAACTGAGCATAAGAATTTGCAGACTGCCGACTGAAGACTGCCGGCTGCAAACTAAACACATCCGCTCTCGCTCTGTTTCCCGCTCTGCTTCTCCCTCTCCCACTCTTCAACTGTTTCCGGAGTTGTCTTCCATCTCTCATGCATCCACACCCACTGGTCGGGGGCTTCACGGACGTATTCTTCAATTACCCTAGTAAAGCGTATAGTATTCTCAAGAAGGTCAGCCTCATAATTGCCTGTATTGGCAACCGGGACGGGAGGTTTGATACAAAAACGATGTTTGTGGTTTGGCAGACGGAGCATGGCCATAGGTACAACGGGAGAGCCTGTATCCAATGCAAGGCGTGCTGCTCCAATGGGAGTCCATGCCTGTTTCCCCAGAAAATCAACAAATACACCTTTTACACGAGTGTCCTGATCGATCATAATTATAAGACATTCCCCTTTTTTAATTGCTTCGAGCAGCAACGGGTATGTTTTGCCCCTGCTAAGGTTTTTCATTCCCCTGTTTTCCCTGTATTTGATGATCATTTCGTTGATCCTGGCATTTTTCAACGCCTTGCTGACAGCAGTTGTTTCATATCCAAGGACGGGAGGAGCAATTGCGGCAAACTCCCATGAGCCGCGGTGACACACCAGGCATAATACACCTTTGCCTTTTTCGTATTCGGCCTTAAGATATTCTTCACCTTCTATTTCCCAGTATTTGCTGAATTGCTCACGGGTTTTCAGATTTATCGTATAAAAATAGTCGGCCAGGTTCCATGCCTGATGAACAAAGACGCGTTTGCCAAATGCCCTTATCTCCTTTTCAGACCATTTATCACCGTAGATATGTCTTATGGTTTTAACCGTCCGCCTGCTCTCGCTCGGGACCCACGCAAAGGCCAGTTTGCCCAGCGCACCGAATGTGCCAAGGATCCATCTGCGGGGAAAAAAGCGTATAGTGCGGATAAATACCTTTATGAAGAATATAAAGATCGGGTACTTTATTCCGCGTGTGATTTTTTTCCTTAAATCACGGTTAAATTTCATAGATACTGTATAGTTTACCTCTTTTTCAGTACGTATTTGACTTGAACTTTATATGTAAACTGCACAACAGGTTCCACAACTACAGGGTTAATAACTATGTCGTAATTATTGTATGGTAAGCGGTTGTAGAATAGCGCGGGGACATCATATTTTGTTATCACTTTGCTTCCCATTTTCCCTGAATTGCCCTGGTAACGTGCGAACTCAGCATAAGTAGAATAACGTTCAATAGGGAAACTTGCCTGAATATCTTCGGAAACAAGCTGATATTGTGATTCGGTCTTTATTCCCAAACACCCCAAACACACCACACAACAACCAAACACACCCAACACA
>CAZEWB010000265.1:0-5664 GCA_964515655.1 uncultured Bacteroidales bacterium | reverse complement strand
TGATCTGAACATTCAGAATTTCGATATCAAAAAGACATTCGATGCCTTTAATACTGTTAAGAAAATTGCACCGATGGCCGAGAAATGCACAGGAAATTTCGGCATGTCGGTTTCGTTCGCAACTCTTCTGAGCCAGGCCATGGAGCCGGTAATGAATACAATGAACGGCGAAGGCAATATCATCACAAAAAATATCGTTATCAGTAAAATATCCGTACTCGAAAAAGCAGGAGAATATCTTAAAAAAGATCAGTTCAAATCTATGAAACTCGATAACGCTGATGTAAAGTTCAAGATCGTTGATGGTAACATCGAAGTAGTCCCATTCACAACAAAGGTCGACAAGTCGGAGATCACTTTCGGTGGCAAACAGAGCATAGACGCTATACTGAATTACGACCTTATCTATAATATACCAAGCGCCGCTCTCGGAAGCGAGGCAAATGACATCTTCAAGAACATGTCTGCCGCAGCAGGAATGTCCGGTATTGACATAAAAGTCCCTGAGATCATTACTGTAAACGGAAAGATACTAGGTACGCTTCTTAAACCTGAGCTGAAACTTGATCTGAAACAACAGGCAGGAAATGTCGTTGAAGACATCAAAGAACAGGTTACTGACAAGATAAATGAAGAGGTTGATAAAGCAAAGGCAGAAGCTATTAAGAAAGCAAAAGAACAGGCCGACAAACTTTATAAAGAAGCCGAAACCAAGTCAGCACAGTTAATTGCAGTTGCCGAAAAATCAGCACAGCAGATAAAAAGCACTGCAAAGACAGCTGCAGATAAAGTCCGTTCCGAAGGAGAAACGCAGGCAAATAATGTAATTAATGCTGCAAAAGGTAAAGGCCCGATTGCTGCTGCTGCTGCTAAAAAATCCGCCGAAGCCATACGCAGCGAAGCTAATAAAAAGGCGTCGGAACTCGAAAGCAAGGCATCAACTGAAGCAGACGGTGTTGTGAACAAAGCCCGCCAGGAGTCGGATAATATTAAAAAGAAAGCAAAAGAAGAAGGTGACAAACTCATTCAGGCAGCATCAAAATAGTAAGGTACCTGCAAATATTGCCTTCAGGGCATTTATTATTGTTTTATTTGCAGTCTCATTCTCCCTGCACTGCTTTGCCGGTGGGGGTGATGAATGTGGGGATACCGACAGCAAGAAAGCACGCAAGCTGTTTGAGTCTGCTATGAATGATTTAAAATCAGGAAAAATCCGGGAGGCTTATCAATTGCTTGTCGCAGCAACAGATGAAGACCCTGCTTTTGCCAATGCATGGGTGGAAATGGCATATATTGATTTCCGTTTTTCTGATGATCAGGATAAAAGAGGACTTATCCCACAGGCCAATGTATCATATAACAAGGCCATAAATCATTATAAAAAAGCCGCTGATGCCTGTCCTTCAATAAAAAACTATGACGTTTGCATCTGGCTGTGCGATTACTACTATCAAAAAAAGGATTTTGAAACAACAAAAAAATATGTTGACCTTTTTCTGAATAATGTCAAACAGCACAGCGGGCTTGAGCATGTAAAGGTCATTAAACGGAAGATCGATAAGTATTACGAATTAAAATCAAATCCGGTTCCTTTCAATCCTGTTAAAATTGCCAATATCAACACTGATAACGATGAATATCTTCCCCTTGTTAGTCCTGACGGTGAAATGTTCTTTTACACACAGAAATATAACAGGAAGATCGACCTCGGCAATTTTCAGACAATTGAGGAATTCAAGGCGAGTGAAAGGGATATGCAAAGTAAAGGAAAGATATTATATAAAAACGGTATTCCAATGCAGAATCCTTTTAATACCGGCTCAAATCAGGGCGCAGCTTCAGTCACAATTGACAACAGATTTCTTTATGTCACTATTAGCGAAATGGCCAGGACTGCCAATGGTACGATTCAGAATTTTGACATTTGGGTTTCGGAATATTCAGACGGGACATGGCAACCACTAAAAAACCTGGGACCAAATATTAATGGAAGAACTACCTGGGAAAGTCAGCCGTCGATATCTGCAGACGGAAAGACACTGTTTTTTGCAACTATCCGCCAAAGCAATGTAGGATTTAACGAAGACAACAACACGACTTCAGATATCTGGATGTCACAAACGGATGAGAACGGGAACTGGAAAAAAGCTGTAAATCTTGGTCCGGTTATCAATACCGGTGGTAACGAGAAATCTCCTTTTATTCACAGCGACAGCCAGACACTTTATTTCTCGAGCGACGAACACGACGGCATAGGTGGTTATGACATTTTCTACTCAAAGAGAAATCCTGACGGGACATGGCAAACGCCAAAAAACATCGGCTACCCTATCAACACCGGGGATGATGAAATTGGTCTGATAGTAAGTAATTACGGAAACAAGGCATATTTCTCTTCAAATAAACTTAACAATAATTCAAATCTTGATATTTACGAATTCGAAATGCCTGTTGAAGCACGTCCCAGAGAAATCCTTTTTGTAAAAGGTCAGCTGACCGATGACGAGGGAAAGGAACTGGAAGATGCAAAGATAAAAGTGGAAAATGTAAAAACAGAGGAAGTTTTTGATGGAATGTTAGATAAAATGACAGGTCGTTATGCCGTTGTGATTCCCGTTAAAAAACCCGATGATGAATATTTGCTGACCGTTAAAAAACGTGACTACGCCTTCACTTCACATTACATTGCTCCTAAAGATGAAGTAAAAAAAGAGGAACCGATAAAAGTTGACCTTGTTGTTAAACCAATTGAAGTTAACCAGACTGTCCAGCTTAATAATATTTATTTCAGCACGGCATCGGCCGATCTTGTTAAACAAAGTCTCTTTGTCCTTGACCGTTTTGTTGATTTCCTTAACGAGAATCCTAAAATAAAAATTGAAATTCACGGTCATACCGACAATGAAGGTATTGCTGCGAATAATCAGACATTAAGCGAGCGCAGGGCAAAATCTGTACGCGACTATCTTTTGCTCGAAGGACTTGACCCATCCAGAATAGTCGCCTGGAAAGGCTTCGGACAGAATAAACCTGTTGCATCCAATGACACTCCTGAGGGAAGGGCAAAGAACCGTCGTACAGAGTTTGTTATTGTGAGCAAATAACATTTAACATCGCCTGAACCAGAATGTTTTAATTACCGACATTTAATAAACAATTCCGAAGACCCAAGTCTCAATAACCAAGCCCCAAATTTCAAGGACCGCCCCTTGGGACTCTTGAGGCTCGGAAATTGGGTCTTGGAACTTGGGTCTAAAAAAAAGACGAATAAGATTATTACTTCTCTAATGCTTAATCCGGGATTATATCAGCCTAAGCCATTCCCTGAAAACCGGATTGATTAACTTATAGACAGATTCTTCCTTTTGGATCAGATTTCTGCCGATCAAACCTTTTATTGTCGTGCTAAGGGAAGAACTTGACGGAAGCTGGAACTTATTCCGGATCTCATTTGAGAACAGTTCTGTCTTTTCGTCAGACTGTGCTATAGCAATAAGTGTTCTACGCTGATTGTTATTAAGTGTATCGTATGTATTCTGAAAAATGATGGACTGACTATCAATGATCTGATTCAACCATAGTGTAGTAAAGTTCTCATTATCCTGATCTGCTCCATTCCTTATCTGGTCGAAAGCTACTGAAGCGAAATACTGTGTAAAATGAGGATGCCCTCCTGAAATCCTGATTATCTCATTAATATTCCTGTTTGAAATTGACAGACTTGTACCTTTAAAACCTTTATTTATATATTCAGTAAGTTCCTTATCAGAGATAGGGGCAATATCCATTTTAACGGCAAACTCATAAAATGGTGAGTGAGTAGATGCAAAGATAGTCCGCATAAGATCCTGCTTGCTCCCAAGAAAGATATACGAAACATGCTGCTGATTCTGAAACACAGACCTCATCCAGTTTATTAAAAATGGATTAATTCTCTCTATTTCCTGAAATTCATCGAAAGCAACACATATTCTTTGCTTGTTCTCCTTTGCAATCAGTTCAGGTATATGTAATATCCTTTCTACTTCGGGTTGCTTTTCAATCATTGCTGACTCTAATGAAAGTGAAGGCTGCCCGGCTTCATCGAAAGAGACCTTTGGATACAGACTTTTAAAATATTTTGAAAGTTTAGCTGTGAGAGTTTTTACATCATGTTTCCAGGAAAAAAGATCCCTTGCTATAAGTTGTGAATATTTTCTGCAGAAATCGTCAACAGAAACAACATTGTACATATCAAAATATACGGTTTTTGTATTTTTTGTTTGAGAGAACACCCTGTGTATCAAAGATGTTTTTCCGTATCTTCTGGGTGAATACAACCATACGGAATATCCATCGTGGATGTATGATTTCAGTGTTTTGATCTCTTTAACACGGTTACAGAAACTCTCACCGGTTACCACTTTCCCGAAAACAAAAGGATTCCTTTCCATAATATTTTTTGTTTATGTCATACTTTTACGTGTCGTAATATTACGTGTCGTATATTTACGTGTCGTAATATTACGTATCACAAATATACGTATCTTATTTGAATTGACAATGAATTTTTATTAAATTATTGCATTAAATACCAAAAATGATTACACATACATCGCCAGTGAAGTATTTTTATTAATGAACTACATCGCCTGATCCCCCGGTCTGTCCCCTGATAGACCCAATACATACACCCTATTCCGGTTTGTCAGGGACAAATCAAGGGAATTTGCTAAACTATCACAAAAACATATTCATCCCAGAAGCGTTTGCTTGAGAGGTAACCTTCTGTGCCTGCAGTATGATCTGATGGAAAAGCCGGCGCATACAGACCGGGAAAAATAGTTACTATTTTTGCTTCGTCATTGTTAAGTTCAGAAAGAATAACATTGATCTCCCATGTAATTACATCTTTCAGTTTAATGACTCCTATCAGGTCGTTCTTACGCTTTTCGTATCTTAATTCTTTAATTTGTCCGGCAGTGAGCACAGACCTCGAAACAATATTATCTGTCCCTATACCCAATGGATAATCATCCTTAGAATATTTATAAGATATCTCTATTCTGTTATTCCTGCCGGTGACCATAGCATTTTTATGAACCCGGAACTGATTTATTCTTTCTAATAATTCATCCGGATCTTTTGCAAAATGATCTTCGAACTTTGAACCAGGTCTTGCTATCCTCTCTACGATCTCTTTTTCTGAATATGAAGAATTATTCAGTAAATTCTGCAAATAAACCGGATCTATCTTTCTGAAATGCTTTAACAAATGAAAACGGGAATCGTTATTCAGGATAATACTGTATTTTCCGGACAGGTCAATCATTTCTTCTTTCTGCTGTATATAACAAGAAATACCAACGACAGCAATATCACAAGCTGTAAAATAATGCTGAATGAGGGATAAATGAATTTCTCCGCTGCACCAAGCTGTACCAGCCAGTCAGAAGTGTCTTTTATAAAAGAAAAAAGTCCGAGAATAGTAATTATTGTAAGTATCAGATTCATCTGCGTCTCGCGCTTCTCCTGAAAATAACTGCTTATCCGGTTTACTTTTGTTTCCATTCTCTCAATTTCATTCGAAACATCAAGAGAATTCATTATTTTATCCTTAATGATGTCGGGAAGGAATTTGTATGATATCTGAGTATGGTTGAAATCATTAATAAACTCAATGAA
>CAZEWB010000264.1:5331-5716 GCA_964515655.1 uncultured Bacteroidales bacterium | reverse complement strand
GAATCAGGAGTGTACTGACGTACTCGACTGATTCGAAGGTCAAGAATAACGAAGAGATCGGACATTATGGACAGACACTGATTATTTTAGCAGAAAGATTCTCATCTCACATTCAGCAGCTTCCTTTCCTTCTGCCATTACAGTTCCTTTAATAAGTGTAAAACCTATTATTTCGCTTGTAACAATAATTTCGGTAATAAGCAAAGACGACACAGGAGGGCAAAAATGGATTTTCAGGTTTTTTATTGCGCCAATATATCCGATAAGCGGCTCTTTACCCTGAGACTTTGTAAGATATCCCATTCTTGCAGCAGCCGTTTGAGCTATGTTTTCAGTTAACCCGGCTTCGGAAAATACTTTGCCATCGCTCAAAACATTTTCTGCC
>CAZEWB010000264.1:0-5321 GCA_964515655.1 uncultured Bacteroidales bacterium | reverse complement strand
GCTATATTAAAACATGAAACAGATTTCAATTCATCGCATTGCAACAGTTTATCAACCATTACAAATGGCGGCCTTTGAGGAATCAGTTCCAGTATGTTAAAATCCTGCATATTACTTATTGAATTAAATATTCCCATAAAGGGCCTTTTTTGTTACGCTGTCTCATTTTATTCATAACAACCGATAAGTTTTCGTCGGGGAATACCCATCTTTTTTTTGTTAAAAGCGCCTTTTCTTTTAGCATGTTGCAATCAACGTGTTCCGAAATATAATATGAAGGTAAAAGTAAATCATCCTCGGCGTTAATTTTATTTTCCTTTAAGGCAATTTCATGAAGTTTTGTTCCGGGATAGATTCTAAGGCCGATAAAAGGGAAAAAAACTGTTCTGTCGAGTCGCTTTGAATTCCCGAAAGTTTCGTTTATAGTATCTTCGGTTTCGCCGTACCCGGCCAGAATCAGAAAATGAGCATTGTCAATTCCAAGTTTCAGACAAATTCCGGTAGTCCTGAAAATATCATCAAGAGAAAAGGGTTTGTTATAATTTCTGAGCATTGTTTCAGACAAAGAGTCGGTGCCGAATTCAATGTGACTTAAGCCGGCTCTTTTCAGAATGGCAAGCAATTTTTCATCAATGTTGCAGAAATTGAAATAAGCGCCCCATTTTATCCTGATATCCTTACGTATTATTGTTTCGGCAAGTTTATAGTTGAAATCGTTGCTAATATTGAAAATTGAATCGGTAAAGAACAAGTAGTCAATATTTTTATTTCTGTAAAGGTATTCAAGAGTTACTGCAATATCTTCAGGGTCCATTGTCCTGACATTATGACCTTCAATAAGGGGATAAGTGCAATACATGCATTTATAGGGGCAGCCCCTTTTAGTCTGAATGTTAAGCATACCACTGTGTTTCCAGTAATAATCAACCATGCGGTTATCGAAACAAATGTCAAACTTTTTCAGATCCTGTTTTCTCTTTTCAAAATGTAAATTGCTGTCTTTTTTATAAATAAGATTAGCTATTCCTGAAATATCATTCCCTTTTTCTAAATCTGAAATAATCTGATACAAAACTTTTTCACCTTCGCCGAATACGCCAAAATCAGGTTCAATTACATTATACAATGGTATTGGATAAACCGAATAGCCGGCTCCTCCGATTATTATCTTAGCTGAAGAATTTTGCCTGCTGTATTCAACAATTATTTTGTAATGTTTAATATAACTTTCCTGAATATATACATTAACATCGTCAATATTGCGTAAAGAAATACAAATATATCCGGGATTCAATTCCTGCAAATATTTTGAATAATCGTTGTAATCTTTATCAATAAAATCAAATATACTATAGTCAAAGCCGTCGGCATTATTTTGCATCAATGCCTGAAGATACGAAATAGCAAGAGGATAAACCGGATAAGGGTCCTACATCTGATTGGCCGAAACAAATAATATCTTCTTATTCATCATTATTAGTCCCAGAATCTGTAATAATTAAACCACTGATAAGGATATTTTTTAAGACAGTTTTCGAAAGCGGAAATGTAATCATTAATTATCCGGTCTGATGCCTCTTCGCGATGTTTAATATTAAGTTTTTCGTTATAATACTTTTTTATCGGGCTGGCATAGAAATGGTAATGATACTTTCGTTCTTTCATAGCAAATACAAAAGTAACAGGAATATCGAATTTAGTTGCAAGAAAAAAAGGTCCGGTAGGAAAACGAGCGGGAAAGCCCATAAAGTTCTTAACTACAGTTTTATTATCCGATACAAAACGATCGCCGTGCAGGCATAAGAATTCTTTATTTTCAAAGGCCTTTTTAATTTCATATAAATGCGACATGTCTTCTTTAATACAAATGATATTTGCATTCATGTCCTTATATACAGTTGAGAGATATTTTTTTATCTGTTCGTGCTCTGCTTCATACATAAGTATATTCACTTTTGTATCAATTCTCTTAAGCAGATATCCGGCGATTTCAAAACTGCCTATATGGGCGCTTATAAGCAGACCTCCTGTTTTATTGGCAGTCATTTCGTGAAGGTAGTTTTCGCCTTCGAAATTGAAACTGAGTTTTTTGTTGTAACCGGATAATACGGTAAGTTTATCAACCAGAACTTGTCCGAACACAAAGTAATTGCGGTATATTGCAATAGCAGAGGAAATTACCCCTTTGGCGATAATTTTATGAAAATAGAAGTATGTGGCGCGAATTGCTTTGGGAGATGTAATTATAAAATAAAGTATAACGAAACGAAGAAAAAAGTAAGTAACAGGAAGCCCTAAATATTTAATATTAAAAACAAAGATTTTGTAACCTAGTACACCGCCTCTTGTTTTGCCGCTCCAGGCAGGCATGGCTGTTTTTAATTATTTTGGTGATTGTAAATATAATCGTAAAGATTATCAAGTGTGGTAACGCCACTCATGTCTTCACCTTTCATTTTAAAGCCGAATTCTTCCTCAACAATAACAGCAATGTCAACAAAATCGAGACTTTCCAGCCCAAGATCATCTTTTAAATGAGCATCAGGAACAATCTTCAATTCGTCAATTTCAAATTCGTTTACCAGGAATTTATTAATTATCTTAACTATTTCAATCTTCTCCATACTCTGAAATTAAGTGTGCAAAACTACAACTTATTTTTTTACTTTACCAATAATCAATGAAGAATTCGTACCTCCAAAGCCAAATGAATTAGTAAGAAACAGTTGAATATCCTTATCAACCCTTTTGCGGGCTATATTAAGCTTTGCAGCATATTCGTCAGGTTCTTCCAGATTTATATTAGGGGCAATAAATGAATTCTGCATCATTAAAACAGAGTAAACAACTTCGCTTGCGCCTGCCATCCACATTTCATGTCCTGTCATTGATTTTGTGGAACTTACGTATGGCTTGTTATTTCCAAACACTGCGTCAATTGCCTTTGCTTCGTTGGCATCTCCCAGCGGGGTTGAAGTAGCATGTGCGTTAATGTAGTCAATATCGGCCGGGCTTATTCCGGCTTGCTCAATAGCCATGCTGATTGCTGTTTTAGGTCCGTTAATGTCGGGAACTGAAATATGATTGCCATCGGACGAAAAACCATAACCAAAAACTTCTGCCAGAATAGGCGCCCCTCTCTTTACGGCCGAATCATAACTTTCAAGAATAAGTGTTGCTGCGCCACCGCTTGGTACCAGACCGTCCCTGTTTTTATCAAAGGGACGTGACGCTTTAGTGGGTTCGGATTCCCTTTTTGAAAAAGCCGACAGTGCATCAAAACTTGCAACACAATATAAATTAATTTCCTGAGCGCCGCCACAAATAATCCTGTCCTGATAACCATGCTTTATCATCAGATAACTTATACCAATAGCATGAGAACCGCTCGCGCAGGCGCCGCTAATTGTAAAATTAACGCCTTTAATCTTTAAAATTACCGATAAATTCATTGTTACCGATGAATTCATTGACTGAAAAACAGCGCCCGATCCGGCAAAAGTCGTATCCTTTTTCTCCCTTATAATGTCAACTGTTTTAATTACAGCCGGAGTTGAACTGTCATTACCGAATATTATACCGAAAGTATTTTCTTCCATAAATTTCTCGTCAATACCTGCGGTTTTAAGCGCTTCGACGGTTGATATGTAAGCATATTCAGCATGTTCGGCCAGATTTACCCTTGCCCGCCTGTCGAGCACCCCTTTTAATTGAGGACGCTCGATACTTCCTGTAAGAGCCGATTGATATCCGAAATCTTTCCTCTGTTGATCGAAAACAATGCCCGACTTCCCGTTATACAGCGAATCTTTTACTTCCTGCAGATTCTTGCCAATTGTCGAATATATCCCCATTCCTGTAATAACAACCCTGTGCATTTTTTATCTGAATTTAAGGCATCAAATATATAATAAATTCGGTTCTTTGTCAAAATGAACGGTAATAAAATTGTAATTTTTACATTTCCCACACAATTTACAAAGAACCTACATTGTACAATGAAAATGGTTGCCAATGGCAGGGTTGGCAAACACGGTTCCACGATGAAATCATTCGTAATGATTTTCGTTTGCAAGAAATTCGCCAATACATAAAAAATAATCCTGTAAATTGGGAATAATAATTATTATATTTGTCTTAATATGAAATAATAGAGGCCTCAGAACTATGTATATAATCCCCCGTTTACCGAAATAACCTGTCCTGTAATATAAGAGGCCTTTTCGGATGCTAAAAAGCAAACGAGTTCAGCCACTTCTTCCGGTTCCCCGAACCTGTTTAATGGTATTAATTTCTTGAGTTCTTCTTCATTCATATCACGGGTCATATCCGTTTTAATAAAACCCGGTGCAACTGCATTAACGGTTACCTTCTTTTTGCCGACTTCCTGGGCCAGAGCTTTGGTAGCTGCAATAACTCCTCCCTTGGCAGCCGAATAGTTGACCTGGCCAGGCAAACCTTTTATCCCCGAAAGTGAAACGACATTAATAATGCGACCAAACTTCTTAAGCAGCGTCTGTTTAATTAACATCCGGGTAGTATAAAAAAAACTGTTAAGGTTTGTGTCAATAACGTAAAACCAATGTTCATTTTCCATCCATATCAGTAAGTTGTCTTTTCTGATTCCGGCATTATTGATAAGAACTTCTATATATGCATCTTTATGCCGGCTGTTCCAGTTGTTTAACTTTTCCTCAACATCTTTCTGACAGGAAACATCAAAAGGAATAAGTTCCGCCTGTCCTCCATTTTCAAGAATTAAATTCATAGTATTGCGGGCTTCCTCTTCGTTCGACTTGTAATTAATCAGCACTGAATAACCCAGTTGTGCCAGTTTTATACTAATGGATTTCCCTATACCTCTTGAACCTCCGGTAACAAGTGCGTATTTCATATTTCAATTATTTATATGTCAACATCATGACTTATGAGGTGATTTTTTATGGCCTCAATCTCTGTGTTACGAATAGTGTCAGATTTAAAAGCAGGTGAAACAGAACGCAAAACATGATATATTTTCCGTGATGAATCTGCAGATTTATTAACAATGTCCAGGTAATCATACGCTTGTAATATTGCCATCAATTCGATGGAGACTATCTGAAAGGCATTTTCTATTACTCTTTTTGTCATTAGGGCCGCATTTGTACCCATACTAACAACATCCTGATTATCATTATTACATGAAATACTGTGAACAGACATTGGAAATGCAAGCGTTTGATTTTCTGCACAAGTAGACGATGCAGTGAACTGTGCTCCCTGCATTCCAAAATTAACTCCCGGTTTCCCTAAATTCACAAACGGAGGGAGAACGTTAT
>CAZEWB010000263.1:2601-5742 GCA_964515655.1 uncultured Bacteroidales bacterium | reverse complement strand
TTCCACCCGGAGCAGTAGCTGTTAAAGTAGCAGTATTTCCCTCACAGATAGTGGCTCCTGATGCAGTTGGCGCCGCCGGTAGCGCTTGATCTACAACCGTTGTTGTTTGTATAGCAGAACATCCTAAAGTAGCATCGTTCACTGTTACAGAATAATTTCCTATGCCTGCAGAAATAGAAGATGTCGTTTCACTACCAGGGCTCCATAAATAAGAATATGGCAGAGCTCCTCCCGAAACATTTGCAGTAAGAGTTAAATTGGGACCACCTGAACATATTACAGGACTGGCTGGAGTGATGGTTACCGTAAGCCCGGAATTTACATACACAATTGCTGTATCACAAACAGGATTGCCGGCTGAGCAACCGGCGGCTGTTCCGCAAGCCAAATATTTAATGACCGGAGGATAGCCAGCACCGGGTGTTATCGTAACGGGACTACCGCTAGTAGAACTTAAACTATCATTATAAGCGCCTGAAGCGCCAGGGAAAACCGAGTTCCATGTAATGCCTGTTAATCCATTCATTTCTAATGTATCCGAACATCCTATATTAACTGATACTGAATCGGTAACAGAAAACCCTTTACTGGCAGAAATTGTATAATCTCCAGACTCACCACCTGATTTACAATAAACAATGCAAAAATCATTCAGTCCGGAAACACAAGCCGGGGTTCCAATGCCTACTGATTGACTACAATTAATAGAATATGTACCGTTTCCTGGAGGAGCCGGCACAGCATTAAACCCTATTTGAGTAGTTTCTGAATTAGTAGTAATATTAAACTTAATACATCTTGTACCGGTCATTCCGCAACAAGTACCGGTTCTAGCCGAAGCAAGTGTCCATGTTGTATCGGCTTTGGCAGTAAGGTCAACAGTAACTACTGTAGAATTACAACCTCCTGTAAAGCAATCACACGCTTGACTTATAACAAGCACAGATGCACTATAGCCCGTGGTTCCGCAAGTAAGCGTACATCTGAAATAGACACTTGATGCACTGTCTGCTGTGTAAATGTACGTGGAAGATGTTGCTCCTGTAATATCAGTAAAAGTAATATTATCGGGTGAGGACTGCCATTGATATACGCTTACAGTTGTGCTGCCTGATAAAGATAAGGTAGTAGGCACACCATTACAAATGGGGTTTGCAGAAGAAGCTATTGTAGAACCGGCTGTTGGCGAGCCAACTATAGTACAAGTTAATGAGTTTGTAAGTGTGGTTCCATTAACTAAACCGGCTATAGTTCCTGTACCACCGGTGCGTGTAATATTAACAGCAGCGCTTGCAGCAGTAGCCCTTATCTGAATACCACTAATAGTCATTACATCTGATTTATTTGTACCACCGCAGGTATAAGTAACTGTAATGGTAGTTGCAGTGATGGTAATAGATTCCCCAGAAAGATTTGCGGAAGCTGCTACAGCAACAGCACCTGTTCCTGCCAGAAATTCAAAATTTGTTGGGGCAGTAAGAATCAATGTTACATTTGTTCCCAGACTAAAATCTCCGTTTGCTCCTTCGGTTATAACAATATTTCCTAAAGGATTATAGTGAGTAGGTAATACTGAGCAGGTGGTTATTGGTAAATTTGGTTTAGTAATAGTAACTGCTGCAAAAGCGTTACTAATACCCAAAACAACAATAGCAAACAGACAAATTATCTGTTTTGCATTATTCATTAAAGACTGTTTTTTTAACATATTCATGAGATTTGAAATGTTTGATAAACGCAGATGTAATTTCATAATAAAACGATTTTCATTTTACAAATATAAGAAGTTTACGGAAAAAATACATTATTATAATATTTTTTATACCTAAATCGGTTTAAAATATTATTAACAATCCTGAAAATCTATCCTTAAAAGAGGATGGTTTTTAACTGTTTATCCAGTTTTTAAGTATTTTTTTCCCATAAGAGGTCATAATGGATTCGGGGTGAAATTGTAATCCTCCAGAAATTAATATAAAGCAGTATCTTCTTCAGCAATTCCTTACGCAAAAAATAAAAATCCGGCAAAACGAAAGTTTTACCGGATTTTATTAGTGATTCTGCAACTATGAAAAACTTGCAGACCCTTTACGAGTTTTTTTGAAGAATGTAATAGAAAACTCAAGTCCGCCACGGTAGTTGCTAAATTTCTTCAGAGGTGAAATATTAAGGTCATAGCTGATTTTGTAAATAAAATTACTATAAAGAACACCTACCTGAACAATTAAAGCATCCTTGTGGCGATATTGCAGTCCTGAAATAAGTGTTATATCTGCTCCTTTAAGCTCGTTAAAAGAACGCAGCCCGATGTTGAATTCATTTATATTGCGCTGGCGCATGAACATCAGGTAAGGGTCAAGTAAAAAACCTTCCTGCATTTTATATGTACATCCTCCATGAACAAGATATTTCAGTGGAAGGCGGCTTTGGGTACCTTCAGCAAGAAAACTTTCGCGTGGATATGTAACATGCGAAATTACTATCCCTCCGTGAGGGTTAAAAGGTTTACTATTATCTGTACTGATATAACTGAAACCTATGTTCACTTCGGGCATCAGCAGTACCTCGCGTTGATATATTTCTCCGCTGGGCAGATCGGTATCGAACCCCCCGTTCAGGTACTGGCTGTCGTACGTATATTCTCCAATCCGCATTCTTTTGTGAATAATTCCCGCTTGCAATCCCACACACAAATGGTGAATATCCTGATTACCCATTGTAATGTCGTGGCTCCCGGATAATACAAAGTTAAATGAATTGTACATCCTGCTGCTGTTATTATTCAGGAGATAGCCACCAACGCCCCACTTTTCCTTCATCGGCATATCGTACGACAATGCAGTTGAAATAAACGACTTCTTTGCTACTACATCCCACTGGTTGCGATACTGATTTACAACCCTGTATTTCATATTCTTGTCCACTCCTGTTAGAGAAGGATTGAGCATAACCGGGCTGGCATCATATTGCGACAGATGTATGTCCTGACTGAAGGTTTCTCCTGAAACCATTGCCAGAAAAACCGTTATTGCAAATATCTTTTTCATAATCTGTAAATTTACCTGATTAATGTTACGTTACCAGAAATTTACAGATTATGAAAAAGATATTTGCAACACCAAACCAAACACACCCAACACA
>CAZEWB010000263.1:2373-2591 GCA_964515655.1 uncultured Bacteroidales bacterium | reverse complement strand
GTTACCAGAAATTTTATATTCTCTATTGTTTACAGCAGTTGCTTTTATAATGTAAACATAAACCCCGACAGGTTGCTCTATTCCTTTGTAATTACCATCCCAGCCCTGAGTTGGGTCGGTAGTTTCGTAAATTAAAGTTCCCCATTCATTGTAAACTCCGAATTGAATTTCGAGGAATGGACCGCCTCGCACAAATAAGGTGTCATTAATATTATCAC
>CAZEWB010000263.1:0-2363 GCA_964515655.1 uncultured Bacteroidales bacterium | reverse complement strand
AATTGGTGCATATACCTCATCATTTTTAATGATAGTGAGAGTCTGAATAGCAGTATCGCGACAACCGTACTCATTGCTTACAATGTCATATACAATGTAATTCCCGGGATATGTGTATGCGTAAATAGGATTTTGATTTGTAGAAGTTCCGAAGTTGTTGCCAAAATTCCAATTCCAAGAGGAAGCTCCGGTTGAAGCATCAACAAATGAAATCGAAGTTTCAGTTAGATAATCAACAGTATTAATTGTAAACGAGGCAAAAGGAACAGGATAAATAGTTATCACATTTGTTACTGAATCAATACAACCTTCCTGCGTTTGAATAACTAAAGTAACCTGATAATTGCCATTTATAATAAATAAATGAGAAGGATTTTGTTGAGTTGAAGTATAAGTATCGCCAAAATCCCAGTTCCATGATAAAATTTGCCCGTGAGAATAAGAGGTTAAATCGGTAAAACTAACACTATCATATAAACAGGTATTAAGAGAACTAAAGTTTGCTTTTACATTGAAAATGGAAACATCCTTTTCGATAGTGTCAATACAATTGGCTGAAGTTTGTTCAATTAATTGTACATGATATATACCGGTGTCGGCATATTGGTGTTGAGGATTTTGAGTAATAGCATTATTGCCATCGCCAAAATCCCATAACCAGTTATCAGGGCCGTAACCACTATAAGTGGATATATCCGTAAAATTAATACTGTAAGTCTGACAATTATATAAGTATGTAAAGTCGCCAAAAAGAGTATTAATTCGAATATCTTTTGAAGTTGTATCTGTACAGTAAGAAGTAGAAATAATCAGTTCAACGTGGTAAATGCCGGTATCTGCATATAAATGTGCTGAATTTTGATTATTACTGGTATTACCATCACCAAAGTTCCAGTTCCATGTATTTATTGTTGCACCATCAGAATTAGAAGTGTCGGTAAAAATAATCTGATAATCGGTGCAATTGTAACTATAACTAAATCCTGATAAAGCAGTCGTTACTGTAATGCTTTGAGTAATTGTATCGGTACAATTAGCAGAAACTTCAACAATTAACTGAACCTGATAAGTTCCGGCAACGGAATAAAGATTTGTTGGATTTTGTCCGGTTCCAGTATGTGAATCACCGTAATTCCATTGCCAACTTGTAATAGGAATAGTGTTAGTTACAGATGCGTCGGTAAAGTTCATGCTTAAATCAGAGCATGTTCCAAAGTAAGTAAATCCGGCAGCCGGAGTAGGATAAACAGTAATTGGAATGGTTATATTAGCCGGGCAACCTGAATCGCTGGTTACTGTTAAATTAACATTGTAAATACCATCTAATGTATATAAATGAGTAGGATTTTGCAGCGATGAATAGGTAGTGTCGCCAAAATTCCAATTCCAATTATTTATATCTCCGTCATCTACAGAACTTGAATCAGTAAATAAAACATTGTCAAGATAACATTCGGTGGAATACGCGAAATTGGCTAAAGGAACAGGATTTACATAAACGGTATGGGTGACGCTGAAATCGCAGCCCATGCTTGATGAAACAGTAAGTGTGACATCATGTGCCCCTATCGTGTTAAATACGAAAGAAGTGTCTGATGTGTCTGCTGTATTACCCATTCCGAAATCCCAATGCCAACCGGTTATTGAACCGCTAAACAAGGTTGTGTTGTCAGTGAAGACTACTGCTGCATTCTGGCACGCCGTAGTAGAAATGAAGCCTGCCTGCAATGGTGTAAAGAGCGTAATTGTCATGGTATCGGAAACCTGGGAGCAGCTGCTGACCGTATCAGAAGTAAGAATGAGCGTAACACCGCCTGTCAGGATATCAGCAGAACTTAAGATATAGGCTGTAGAGAGTATCGTATCGCTCGGAGTAAATGTTCCGCTACCTAATGTTGTCCATGTCCCACCAATGCCATTTGAAACATATCCGCTGATAGGTATTGAATCTATACCGAAGCAAAGGTTTTGATTTGTGCCGGCATCAACTACAGGGAGAGGTATAATACTTAATGTTAGTATATCTGACGATGCATTGCATCCGCCATTATTAGTGGAAGTCAAAGTAAGTGTAACCGAAACCGAGAAGGAATCTATTGAACTGGGAATATACATTGCATTAAGCGTGACGCTATCCGGGCTGAAGGTCCCTGGTCCGCTTGTTGTCCAGATACCCGTACCGCTTCCTCCGGTAATAATACCGTTAAGTTGGGCATTCATATTTGTGACACAAACTATAATATAAGATCCGTCATCTGCTATTGAAGGATATTTTAAATGAATTACCATTGCATCTGAAGCAGATGCCGGATCTGATATTATTGTTTTTGTCACAAAAACAACACCCAAACACACCCAACACA
>CAZEWB010000262.1:0-5745 GCA_964515655.1 uncultured Bacteroidales bacterium | reverse complement strand
ATGACCGGAGCTAATGCACAGCAGGCGATAGAAGGCCCGTGTAAATATGCAGGAACTGAAGTTGAAAATGGCTTTTCAGAAGCATTACTGGGTAAACTTTCACCCGAAGGAGTTGAAGTAGAGTTGACCTACCTGCAGGTTTATCTGGACAAAGTTTATAGAGCTGCAACAAGCCGCCTTCCGTCATTGCGGGGAGGCACGACGAAGCAACCTCTTACGGAAGGCGGCCTGTCGTTCACTCTGAATCTTTTAAGCGAACTTGGCGATGTAAAGGACCTGCTGGGTTCATTTTTAGAAGAACAGATATCTCAGCTCAGCGATCCGGAAACAGGACTAACTATCCTTAAATCGTTTGTATCCGTTAAAGGTACCCGGCGGCAGAATACCGAAGAAGAAGTTAATAATCAATGCAGGATACTTGGTAAAAACATAAATTTTGAGACATTTAAAAAGCAGGTAAGACAGTTCGTGGATATTCGTATCCTGCACGATAAAGACGACAATGGCAGGTATGAATTAAGACATGACGCCCTGGCATCAAAGATCTATGAAAAAATAACTCTCGTAGAAAAGGAACTGCTCGAAGTCAGCCAGTTTATTGAAAATGCTTACGACAATTATAAACGACGCAAAGTGATGCTTTCGGCCTCCGACCTGAGTTATATTGCGCCGTACGAGAACAAAATGTATCTTAGCGAAGCCCTGACAAACTATGTATCCGACTCCAAACGTGAGCAGCAAAAAGCGCGAAGGAGAAAG
The DNA here is from genome assembly GCA_964515655.1 of uncultured Bacteroidales bacterium. GTDB lineage: Bacteria > Bacteroidota > Bacteroidia > Bacteroidales > GWA2-32-17. The sequence goes on along the minus strand of CAZEWB010000262.1, from coordinate 4,986 downwards.
CGTAACCTTGCCATTGCCGCCGTTCTGGCATTGCTCATAATAATGAGCTGCTTTACATGGTGGGCGATGAGAGAGAAAAGCAAAGCAGATGAAGCCGGTGAAAGACAGATGGAATCAATTATTAAACTTAACGAAAGTTTCGAAAAAAGCATAAAAAATCAGGAACAACGAAAAATTGAATTATACCAGAAGTTTGAAATGACCTATATGAATTCACCTCAGAAAGTAAGGCCACTATGGGATAAGGCATTGATTATTCAGAAAGCATCCAGAGACCTGATAAATTTTATATATCAACTTGAATACATGATGATTTCAGAATCTGAGAATGTAAGTATCGATTCTGCCATTGAAATTAACCTGGCTATGGTAAAACACAAGGAGAATGCAGATATTCCTCACCATGTACTTTTTGAAAAATCAGATTTAAATGCAATTCCAAATGCTATTATAATGAAGCAAAAGATACAGGAATTTAAGAAAACCCTGTACGGGCAAATTGATAAAAAAGACTGGGATAAAGTCAATTTCAATATTGAAACAGAGAAGTCATCTATTAATGTTGATGGAGATACTATCAACTGGGAAGATGCAAATTTCGGGGAAACGGTTTTAGCCGGCGCAATTACCAATCTCAATAATCTTATCAGCGAAATCAATTATAGCGAACTGGATATGATTAATTTGATTAGTACAGAAAATATTACATTAGATGCAATTGCCCCCCGTATTGTACCGCGTTCAAATTACATTGTTGCAGGCGATAATTATGAGGCCGAACTCTTTATAGTGGCATTCAGCACAACCGAATTACCAAAGATATATGTAGGTGAAGGTTACGATTCCACCAAAGGCGAACTTACAGGAAAAATTGATTCAGTGCCTGTAGAACGTGGCATTGGTAAATATGTTGTTTCCGGCCCCGGTATAGGCGTTCATAAGTTTAGCGCTATTGTTCAGGTAAAGAATCCCCTTACCAATAAATATAAAACATATCCCATTAGATCTGGTGACAGTTACAACCTTGAATACATTGTGGCAAAACCACAAGCCGTAATTTCTCCTATCAGGATGAATGTGTTATATATCGGCGTTCAGAATCCTATCTCCATTTCTGTTTCGGGATTCAGAGCCGATCAGATAAGTGCTAATATTTCTCAGGGTTCACTTTCAAAAGGTGAAACGGGATATATTGCACAGGTTAAAACTGTGGGTAAAGCTACAATAAGTGTAAGTGTTAAAGATGAAACAGGAAGGGCCAGAGGAATGGGAAGCATGGAATTTCGCGTAAAACGAGTTCCCGACCCTGTTCCGAAGGTTGCTAATCTCAAGAACGGCTCTATTTCAAAGAGTGTGCTTTTAAGTCAGACCGGTGTAAAAGCTGATCTTGAAAACTTTGACTTTGACCTTAAATTTGATGTGATTGGGTTTACAGTATCTGCCACAATAAAAGGGTTCGAAGAATCAAAGTCTTCTTCAAGTGCAAAGATCACACCTGAACAACAAGCGCTTATACAGAAAATTCCTTCAGGCCAAAGTGTCTATTTCAGTGACGTAAAAGTAAAGAGACCCGATGGTACAATCAGCAACATTGGTACAATAAAATTGAAAATTCAATAATACGAATATGAAAATTCTGGTTTTTTATTATCGGATTTCAATAGTACACGATTATTCACACCTTCTTCCAGTGCACCAATCGGTAGATGTGTTTTATCAGAAAGTTAGATTTGGAGTACAAAAGCATCACCCATCCCGATTTCGCCAAAGTCCGTACATTGTTAAACGATAGTACTGAGCAAAAATAATAAAATATGAATAGCCCATTCAAATTTCTCGACTCTTACACCAAAGAAGACAAGAACATCTTTTTCGGTCGTGAAAGAGAAACCGAAGAGTTATATCACAAGGTCTTCGAAAGCAAAATTCTGCTTGTTTACGGTGTTTCGGGAACAGGTAAGTCCTCGCTGATAATTGCGGGCTCGCTTCGAAGTTTTCTGAAAGCGACTGGTTGCCGGTGAATGTGCGGAGGGGAAGGGATATTAATGAGTCATTACGCATAGCAATTCAGAGGAGTCAGCAGTTGGCAGTTGACAGTCGGCAGTCGGCAAAGAGCGAGGCTTCATTGCCTACTGCAGATTGCCAACTGCCTACTGTTCCCTTGAAGAAATCCCTCAAAAACCTGTACCTCGATCATTTCAAACCTGTATTTCTCATCTTCGACCAGTTCGAGGAGTTGTTCATTTTCGGAAGCAAGCAGGAAAAGGAAGAATTTGTAAAGTCTGTGAAAACTATTGTAGAGAGCGACCTTCAGGTTCGTTTTATGTTTGTGATACGCGAAGAGTATTTAGCCGGTATTACCGAATTTGAGCGTCAGATACCCACTATCCTTTCCAACCGTGTCCGCATAGAGAAGATGACACGCGTTAATGCCCAGCAGGCAATAGAAGGTCCGTGTAAATATGCGGGTATTGAAGTGGAGCAGGGCTTCTCAGAACAGTTACTCGACAGACTTACTCCTGAGGGCACAGATGTTGAACTTACCTATCTTCAGGTTTTCCTTGACAAAATATATAAACTGGCCGTTGCAGAAAGCTCCGGAAAAACACCAAAGTTCAACTTTACTTTATTGCAGCAAACAGGCGATGTAAAAGACCTTCTCGGCTCATTCCTGGAAGAACAGATAAGCCAATTGCCTGATCCTGACTCAGCCCTTGTTGTGTTAAAGTCATTTGTATCATCGAAAGGCACTAAGCGCCAGGTAACTGAAGAAGATGTGCTGGATTACAGTCGTACGCTGGGCAAAAACATCAGTATAGAACCCCTACGCGAACTCATTTTACGCTTTGTATCACTTCGCATCTTACGCGATAAGGATGACAGCGGACGTTTTGAACTAAGGCACGATGCGCTTGCTTCAAAGATCTACGAAAAGATCACCCTTGTAGAAAAGGAACTGCTTGAAGTAAGACAGTTCATTGAAAATGCATACGACAATTACAAACGTCGTAAAGTGATGCTCTCGGCCTCTGACCTGAGTTACATTGCGCCGTATGAAGATAAAATGTTTCTGGGAGAAGCGCTTTCGAATTTTGTATCCGACAGTAAATACGAACAGCAAAGAGCACGCAGAAGGAAACGTAATCTGGCGACTGCTGCTGTTATTGCATTACTTGTAATAATGACCGGATTTACCTGGTGGGCGATGAGGGAGAGAAGTAAGGCAGATGAACAAAGAATCGAAGCTGAGAAACAGAAGAATGAGGCATTGGCAGCAAATCAAAAAGCTATACAGGCGAACAAGAATGCATTGGATGCAAAAGATAAAGCAGAACTTGCTAAAACTGAAGCATTGAATGAAAAACAAAGAGCAGAGCAAAGTGCTGTCTTTTCTTTACAAATGAAAAAACAGGCAGAATTATCAAGGAATGATGCAATCAATGCTAAGAATATTGCAGTTCTTGAATTATATTCTTCAATGAAAAAATCCCTTGCAACAGAACTTCCTAAAATGAATGTAATATATATCGGGGTTGATAACCCATTGTTTATTTCTGCTTCCGGAATCAATCCCGATAAATTTATCATAAAAGTAATTGAGGGAGATGGTGAAATTAGATATTATTCTGATAAAGATATAGATAATAAATTTGATTACCCGGAATATGTAATTAAAGTACGCACAACAAAAAAAATGATTATTAACATTAAAGGAATTACAACTAAAGGAGATACAATTGATTTTGGAAATAAGCAATTCAGAGTTAGACGAATTCCTGATCCTGTTCCAAAAGTTGCTGATATGATGGGAGGAACGATTAAAAAATCAGAATTGCTTAACGAAGACAGTATTTCTGTTGATTTACCTGGTTTTGTTTATGATTTGCATTTACTATTACTAGTTTTACACTTTCTACTGTCGTTAAAGGGTATGTCTGTTCCGGATCATCATCAAATAATAAATATACTAAAGAGCAGAAAGATATAATTTCTAAAGCAGAAGTAAATAGTAAGGTTTATTTTGAAGATATAAAAGCTAAGGGACCAGATGGAACAGTAAGAAATATAGGTAGCTTAGCTTTTAAAATTATTCCTGAAATGTCGTTAGATGAAATTGCAGCATTATTTGACTCATTGAAAAGTTCTTCCCAATGGGATAAGTATTTAAATCTTGCTGTCACTTATAAAGATAATAAATATAATGATAGCGCATTTTCATACCAGGTGGCAAATAACATTTATTTGCATACAAATGATACAATTTATTTGAGAACAGCAAATGAGTTAATTGAATCTGTCATTAAAATAAACGACATGATTCATGTTGAAGCTACTCAGTGGAAGTATCTTGAACTTTATGCACTTATTCGTTATAAATTAGGTGATCTCAATAACGCCAAACTATTAGAGCAAGGAGTACGGATGCTCAAAAATATGGATATGAAAAACGACAGTTCTATCATAGAATTTAAAATGGGTAAGTAATCATGCTTTATTTCTTCATCATATTGTCCAATTTACTGCCGATACGTCAAAGTACCATAGGCACAATATATGAGAAGAAACTGAAATGCATTACCTACCACTCTTTTGCAGAAGTAAAAGTTTTATTAAATAATAGCACAAAATAGAAATAAATAGTCATGAACTCACCCTTCAAATTCCTCGACTCCTACACTAAAGAAGACAAGAACATCTTCTTTGGTCGCGAACGTGAAACCGAAGAACTTTACCAGAAAGTCTTCGAGAGCAAAATAATGCTGGTTTATGGTATTTCCGGAACGGGAAAGTCGTCGCTGATACATTGCGGGCTCGCTTCGAAGTTTTCTGAAAGCGACTGGTTGCCGGTGAATGTGCGGAGGGGTAGAGATATTAACGAGTCATTAAGAATAGCTATTCAGAGAAGTCAGCAGTTGGCAGTTGACAGTCGGCAGTCGGCAAAGAGCGAGGCTTCATTACCTACTGCAGATTGCCAACTGCCAACTG
>CAZEWB010000261.1:0-5753 GCA_964515655.1 uncultured Bacteroidales bacterium | reverse complement strand
CAAGGAGTTTACTATAGTAAATGACTGTTTTCAAGACAAGAGTAACGAAGATATCGGACATTATGGACAAACACTATTTAAGGCATAATAATTGTTGTTAATAAAAGACTGTCAGAAATGACAGTCTTTTTTTCTATTTTTGCCAAAAAAATTGGAACAGGGTTTGAAACAAAAAAAACAGTATTCCGTAAAAATGATAATAGTGATCAAAAATATGAAATTTGTGGCCTTATTCATTAGTCTGATAATTACCGCTAATGTCGCATTTTCTCAGAAAGACACCCTTAATCAATTGAACGAGAATAATGAAAAACACGGTTACTGGATCGAGAAAGATGAAGCGGGAGTAAAGACTGATGAAGGCAGGTACGTTAACGGAAAAAAAGAAGGGATATGGAAGGGATTTTACGAAGACGGGAAGATCAAACACGAGATCACTTTTAAAGAAAACAAAGCAGACGGATACGCAAAATTCTATTATCCTACAGGTGTTTTGAACGAAGAAGGTATCTGGAAAGGAAATAAATGGGTGGGGCAGTACAAATTCTATCATCCTAATGGAAACACTTCTTATGACTGGTCTTATAATGAATCGGGGAAAAGAGAAGGTACTCAGAAATATTATCACGAAAACGGCAAAGTGATGATAGAAGGAGACTGGAATGACGGAAAAGAATCGGGAGTCCTGAAAGAGTATGACGAAACAGGGAAACTTATTGCCGAGAAAAACTTTGCTGACGGAAAACTGGATGCATCTTCAGTCAAAATATATGACAATTCGGCAAATAATACAAGCAACGAAACAAATGATAATAACGAAACAAATGTTATTGTAAAAGATAATACTCAGAATACTTCTGTTGGTGTTTTCAACGGGAACGGATACAATGTTACGAAAACCAAGTTCGGGAAAATTGACCGCGAGGGCGAATGGGAGAATGGACGACTGATTAACGGCAAGCGCTATTATTACGACGAAGAGCAAAAACTTATAAAGACAAATATTTATAAGAACGGGAACGTTGTTAATATTATCTATCCGGAATAACGTTTTAATGAACAATGCCAAATGCTCAATTTTCAATGAGCAATAAAAATAATCCCTTACAGAAATGATAATTGTACATTGGTAGTTGTTTGTTTGACATTGAATACTTTTTAGACACGGATTATTTACTTCAAAAAAAAATTGTTGCTGGTTTCTGGTTCCTTGTTTCTGGTTAACTTTACCAGTAACCAGTAACCAGTAACCAGTGACCAGAAGCCTGTAGTTCCTTTTTTTTGATCCTAATGAACTTTTCTATTCGTGATAAATCGTGAAATTCGTGTCTTACTCGTGTAATTCGTGTCTTTTTTTGTAATTTTGGCCATAATAAAAATGGCATGAATGGAACATCCTTTACACATTTACAATACTTTATCGCGCAGGAAAGAAAATTTTGTGCCGCTGAATCCGCCTTTTGCCGGTTTGTATGTATGCGGACCGACGGTTTATGGAGATCCACATCTTGGCCATGCCCGCCCGGCAATTACGTTTGATGTTCTTTTCCGTTACCTGTTGTATCTTGGATATAAGGTCCGCTATGTCAGGAATATCACTGACGTGGGACACCTCGAGAACGACTCGGATGAAGGGGAAGATAAGATACTGAAAAAAGCTCGTATAGAGCAGCTTGAGCCGATGGAAATAGTCCAGTATTATACCGACAGGTATCACAAGTACATGGACATGCTTAACATAACAAAGCCAAGTATTGAGCCACGTGCGTCGGGTCACATTATCGAGCAGCTGGAGATGATAGATAAAATAGTAAAGAACGGTTATGCTTACGAAGTGGATGGCTCTGTTTATTTTGACGTTGAAAAGTACAGCAAAAAGTATAATTACGGGAAACTCTCAGGCAGAGTACTCGAAGACCTGATGGCCAATACCCGCGAACTTGATGGACAGAGCGGGAAAAGAAATCCTTACGATTTTGCACTCTGGAGAAAAGCTTCGCCTTTGCATATAATGCAATGGCCTTCGAAATGGGGAGCCGGGTTTCCGGGCTGGCATCTCGAATGCTCGGTAATGAGCACCAAGTATCTTGGCGATACTTTCGATATACACGGAGGTGGAATGGACCTGCTCTTCCCTCATCACGAATGCGAGATAGCGCAGTCTGTGGCAGCCGGAGGACAGGATGCAGTGAAGTACTGGATGCACAATAACATGATCACAATAAACGGCCAGAAAATGGGCAAATCGCTGGGTAATTTCATTACTCTTGAGGAACTTTTTACAGGCAGTCACAAAATACTTGAGCAGGCATATTCTCCTATGACGGTCCGCTTCTTCATCCTTCAGGCCCATTACCGCAGTACCCTTGACTTCTCGAACGATGCTCTTAAAGCTGCCGAAAAAGGCCTGGAAAAACTTCTGGAGGTTAACAATATAATTACTCAGCTCAGGACTTCCGCAAAGACAACAGCAGATATTCAGAAAATGAAGAACGAATTCTTTGCATGTCTTAATGATGATATGAATACTGCATCTCTGATCGCTTCACTTTTTGAACATTCAAGAACAATTAATAAGATCCAGAGCGGCCAGGAAACTATCACTGAGAAAGACAGAAATAAAATCGCAAAGATCTATAATGACCTTATTTTTGATATCCTCGGACTGAATAACGAAAAGACCGGAAAGGATGCTGATTCAAAAATCCTTTCAGATGTTGTTGACCTGCTTCTTCAGGAAAGGCATTCTGCAAAGCAGAAAAAGGACTTCGAAACTTCCGACAGGATAAGGAACAAACTCAGCGACCTGGGTATCGAGATAAAAGACAAAAAAGACGGCGCTGAATGGAAAATAAAGTGACTATTCGGATATAAAGTTGATAGGTTGTGCAACTGGTTTGGTGTAAAAGGTAATAGATATGGAAGAAGAAAAGAAAAGAATGCCGGGTTTTAAGGACGAGGCCGTCTCAAAAGTGTATTTCGCAGAAAATCAGCCTTGCCCTAACCCTAAAGGGAAGGCAGATTTTCAGCAACTTCCACCCTTTAGGGCGGGGCGAGAAGTTGCTGAAAAGAGAAAAACAAAGACTTCTGAGACTGCCCCAGGTCATTTATCAGCATTCACCAAACAAAGTTCACTATCGACCAATTACGATAGCCTTAACCAGCAGCCCAACCATACAACCATTAACCAATCGCCAAACCAGCAGCCCAACCCATAAACCATCTACTATGAGGAGCAGAAATTTTCAGACGACCAGAACATTAACAAATATAATAGCATTCATTTCTCTTGTTTTGATAGCTGCTGCCTGTGGTTCACCAAATGAAAAGGATAATGACAACGGCTCTGACGTAACATTGAAAACGCCGGGGATAATTTTTGACAAACCCTCACGTATGCAGGCTTTCAGCATGGGCGAGACAATAGATGTTTCGATACGTTTTGCCAGCCCTGATTTCAAATATGATTCACTCACCGTCAGTATCAATAACGAAAAACAGTATCAGAAACTTGGTTCACCGAATTCAAAGATAAAACTGACTACTGATCATGTAGGAATGCAAACGATTAGGGTCACAGTTCATGCCCCCGATACAACTTATGCCGAAAGCCAGGTAGTCAATTGCTATTCTGATATCAAGCCAATCGCTTATAAATATAAAGTACTGAAAAAGTATAAACACAACCCCGGAGATTACACTCAGGGTCTTATTTACAGTGATGGTTTTATATACGAAGGTACCGGGCAGAAAGGCGAGTCGCTTCTGAAAAAATACAAACCCGAAACCGGCGAATTGTTACAATCATACAGTATGCCGGCAGAGGATTTCGGCGAAGGTATTGTCTTGTATAAAAAGAAGATCTATCAGCTTACATGGCAGTCAGGTGTGGCGTATGAGTATGAATCAGAAACTTTTAAGATGATAAACCGTTTTGTCGTTCAGACCGAAGGGTGGGGGATCACAAATTATAACGACAACCTGATAATGAGTGACGGCACCAATATCTTGTATGTGCTTTCTCCCGAATCGTTTGATGTTGTAAAAAGGATAGAAGTCTATGATAATGTCGGCCCGGTCGGTCAGTTAAATGAACTGGAAAACATTAACGGAAAAATTTTTGCCAATGTTTATATGACCGATTTTATAGTCATTATAGACCCGGAATCGGGCAGGGTTGAAGGAAAAATCAACATGGAAGGACTTTTAAAGCAGGCAGATAATTCTGAAAATGCCGAAGTGCTTAATGGTATTGCCTGGAAAGGCGAACAAAACCGTATACTTGTTACCGGAAAATGGTGGCCTAATTTGTTTTACGTGGAATTTATGTAACTATTCACACACTGGCGCAAGCGTCCGCTTGTGCCAGTATGTATTACAATTATATTTCTGAAAATTTTCCTTTTAAATTCCAAGCCGGATTTTTTATTTGTCTGCGTGTTTGTAAAAATTATCATATACTTTTGTAATACAAAAATTAATCACGAATGAGCAGAAAATATAAGTTTGGTGATAAAAGCGAGTTATATTTTGTTAGTTATTCTGTAATTGAATGGATAGATGTTTTTACCAGAAATATATATAAGGACATTCTACTGGAAAGTTGGGAGCATTGTATGAAAAACAAAGGACTTGTGGTTTATTCATGGTGTATTATGACCAATCATGTACATATGATTATTTCAAGCTGCCATGAAGAAGTACAGGATATAATGCGTGACATGAAAAGTTTTACATCGGGAAGGATTAAAAAGGCCATAATGGAAAATCCTCAGGAAAGCAGGAAAGAATGGATGCTTAGGATGATGAAAGATGCAGGGACAAAAAATAAGAATAATAAAGGTTTTCAGTTATGGCAGCAGCATAATCATCCTATCATTTTAGAAAGTAATTTTCTGATTGACCAGAAGCTTGATTATATACACAATAACCCGGTTGCTGCCGGATTCGTTGAAAAACCTGAAGATTATTTATATAGTAGCGCCAGAGATTATGCCGGAATTAAAGGATTGATTGATATTGTGTTAATTGAATAAAATTTTAGTTAAAGTGGTGGCACAAGCGGACGCTTGCGCCATAAAGTGTTACAGGAAAATGGTGACTGAATATTTTTCATGTTGATTTTTTTTGTAATTTTGCTTATCCTAACGAAAAAACCATTTCATCAATGTTGTATAGTGTTAGTAAAAACTTTTTAAAAATGTCAAATTTTAATACAACTTTTGCAAACTAATTTCAGTCTTGTTCGTATACAAGTAAGTATCCCAACCGGATTTTTAAAATTGAAAAAACAAAATAAAACCAAAGATATGAAAAGAAAACTTTGCGCATTAATAGTATTAATGCTACTTACAGGGCTTTTTGTGAACACGGTCTCTTATTCGCAGACCGTAAAACCCGCAAAAATTACTACAGGGGTTTATCATGGACAGATTAATGCAAAGGATTTTAAGCAAATCACCGACATGAAGGGATTTGAAGAAGAGCGTCTTGATAATAAGACGGAATTAAAAGCCAAGATGCAGGAAAGAAACCCTGGAATGAAAGTAAAACTATATCCGGCGGGATCAAATGATCTGCCACAGCCCCTTGATCCGATACTTCAGGGATCTGAAAAAAGTACTATGATAGCACCCCAGGTGCTTCTGAATGTTCCTGGTCAGAACGGTGGCGCCGCCATCCCTCCTGATTGTAATGGAGCCATTGGGCCTAACCATTATCTCCAGACAATTAATCTTACATACACTGTTTAC
>CAZEWB010000260.1:0-5763 GCA_964515655.1 uncultured Bacteroidales bacterium | reverse complement strand
TATAGAGTTATCAATAAAGATATTTACATTACTGACGTCTTTGACTGCAGGCAAAGACGTCAGTAATGTAAATATCTTTATTGATAACTCTATAAATAATTTTGTAATTACCTTCTACTAAATATCTGTGTCCCTGATTTAATTCGATAAGGTTCTCTTCAATTTGTCCAAGAAGAGGTTGTTTTGGTAGTATTTTAGTAGCGTTAAAAATAGATTTTCTTATTTTTTCTGCAATAGTCTCATTAGCTACCATTCTATAATACAGAAAAATATTTTTAAGTTCTAAGGTCGCAAAGTAAGTCCAGATAACTTTTCCCATAAGGCCTACCAATTTTTAGATTGGCGCTCCAATTCTTTCTGTGTTAGCACGTAACCTTTTTTTATTTGTTTGTTTGAGAATTCTGCTCTCTCAATAAGGTCTTGTTTTGTAAACACAATATCAGCCGGGTTAATTGTTTTAATACTTTTATGGATTGTTGATTCAATTCTGGTAAATACTTTTTCGTCCTGAACACCCAACAGGTACTCAATCAGATTCATTTTTCTCAATTGAAGATTAATAGTTTTCATGTCTAAATTCTTTGTATAAAGATAAGAAGTTTATAGGTAATTACAAAACGAATAATTGATTTTTTTTATTATGCATATGTATAACTGAACCATTACCCCTTGCTTGTTTTTTTAATCAACGAAAGTTTCTTTTATTGTCAGCCTGACCTTTACAATTTCCTTAGAAGTTAATTTATCCAACACTTTTAATATTCTCTGTTTGTCAATTGTTCGTATCTGATCTAATACGATCCAACCTTTTTTACTGTTATGTTTTACTTCAATTCGTGTAGGATATTTTTTTGACTGGCTTGTCATAGGAGCAATAGTGACGGTCTGCAGATATTTATTCATTTCGTCAGGTGAAATTATTACACAAGGCCGTGTTTTTTTTATTTCACTTCCAATTGTCGGGTCAAGGTTTACTAAAACAATTTGATATTGCGTTATTTCCATTCTTCAAAATTTTCGTCTTCAAATATGTCTGCCATTAATTGCTTGTCGTCACCATTCGTATGCATCTTTTTAAAAGATTTTTCCCAACCTTTTCTTGGTGATTTTTTAGGTCTGATTATTATATAACCCTTTTCCAATATCAATTCTACCGTGTCCATGATATTGTATTTTTCTAAAAGGGTTTTACTTAGTCTTATTCCCTTTGAGTTTCCTATTGGTATTACTGAAATGTCCATAATAAAACATATTGTAATTACAAAGTAACTACATTAATTCTATTTTTCCAAATATTTTGAGGTTTTTTTTTCAGCCATTTGATATTATTATTTGTTTGAGATTGGTTTCGCTGACATAGCACAAATAGGGCTGAACATATACACTCTTTAGCAGGCTTTGGTTTGTTTAACAGGTCTTTATTGCCAATTTCAACCCGTTCGAAAGCTTTACGATTAATTTGTTCCCTCAATTCTCGTTTGCCCCACTTTTGCTCTGCACAGTTTTTTGCATAGTATAGTTTGGCTTCCATACTTTTTAGTGGTAAAAGTATCAGAAAATGCGACCAGCTTAAATTTCGTGCCAGTGGCCCGACAATTTCAAAATCAGAAAATTGTTCGGCAAACTGCAACATTCGCCTTAGATTTATATAAATCGGCTACAGGTAATAAACCATCAACTTTTTTTACCTCTTTTTTCATTATGCAAATATAATTCTTTTTATTCCTCCTCCCCATTCTCCAACTCCTTCCCCATTCTGCACCGGGCGGTTACTCTTTAATAAATTTCTTTGTCACAATCTCGTTGACGGTCTTTGCTTTTACAATATAAATCCCTCTTGATAAGTTTTTTAAATCAATTGTGGTTCTTGTGTCAGCGTTATTTATTGTCTTTATTATTTGTCCTTTAATGTTTAAAATTTCTATTGATGCTTTTTCAGGAATAACAACTGATACCTCATCTGAGACTGGATTTGGGAAAATTTTTATAATATCAGTCGTTTCAGTTTCAGATATACCAACTGTGCCTCCATTGTACCTTGCTACTGCAAAATCAGCATCGGAGTATCCTGCTGCAATAATTTTACCATCAGGTTGTATCGTAATTGCATTTGCAACATCAGATGAATTTCCAAAATGGGTCATGACTATTCCACCCGTTCCAAAACCATTATCCAAATCTCCATTTGTTTCATAACTTACGGTCACAAAATCATTACTTGAGCTATCGTAATAGGCGCCAGTTGTCAAAATTTCTCCATTTGCCTGTATAGCTATACCATTCGCATAATCACTATTATTGGATATTGAAGTAATAATTACTCCTCCCATTCCAAAAGTTGTATCTAATGAGCCATTTGTATTATATCTTATAAGAGCAATATCGGAATATCCCAATGAATCAAATGAGTGTCCTGCTGCGATTATTTTCCCGTCAGTTTGAATAGCAATTGCATTAGCCCTGTCATCATCATTTCTAACGGAAGTAATTACAATTCCTCCTACACCGAATGTAACATCTAAATCTCCATTCGTTTTATATCTTGCCAAAGTAAAATCTTCATTTGAACTATTACTTGATACACCTGCTGCAACAATTTTCCCATCAGGTTGGATCCTCATTGCGTTAATTCCACTACTAATACCAATAGCGGTAGTTATTATTCCATTTGTTCCAAAAGTTGAATCCAGCATTCCGCTTGAATTATATCGGACCATTGCAAAAACCCCATTGGTGTTTCCAGCAACAATAATTTTCCCATCTGTTTGTATGGCTACAGAACTGGCATAATCAGAATACCCGATACCTCCAATTGGTGTAATAACTATCCCAAAAGTGCCAAAAGAACTATCTACTGTGCCATTATTATTATAACGGACTGTTGTAAATCTATTATTTGAGACATCTTTTGAATTACCTGATGCAATAATTTTTCCGTCTGATTGTAAAGCAAGTGATGTCGCTCCATTATAGTCTGCACCCACGGGTGTCAGTACTTTTCCATAAATTCCGAATGTACTATCTATAGCACCAGTTGTATTATATCTTATTAATGAAAAGTTCCAATTTGAAGCATTATACGAATATCCTGCAAGAATAATTTTTTCATCAGGTTGTAGTATTAGGGCATTACCAAAATCAGATGAACTGCCTATAGGTGAGATTACAATACCCCCTGTACCAAAATTTATATCAAGTGTTCCAGGTACTTGCCCAAATGAAATAGAATATTGTAAACAAATTATAACAAGAACCCAAATTGTTTTTTTCATAAGCGGGGTTTTTAAAATCTTTTGTATAGTCATGAATTATATAATTAAAATTTTGTCCGCTTAGTGCATAACGGTTCGGCGGTTGTATAAGGCGGGCATTTATTTGCAGTCGGTGTCAAACCGCTATGAATTTTATTCATTGTTATATTTGTCAAGTTGCACATTACTGCTAGTTGTTTTTGCGGACGGAGTTATAGGCGGTTTTCTTTCTGCGACTATTGTTTAACAATTCTGCATATATAAAGTTTATCTTTGTCATAAATCTTTAAGAAATAGATTCCATTGGGAGAAGATGAAATGTCAATGTTGTGTGTAGTTTGTTTAGTATTGAAATTCTTAGAACAAATTATTTCTCCAGGCATATCATAAATTTCAATCTCCAGATTACCTGAAATGTTATTTACATCTTGCATTTGAATAAAAATTATTCCGTTTGTGGGGTTGGGATAAACTTCAAATTCAGTTTGAGAAACAGATGCTGTAAAAATCGGCCACTGATACTCATATGCTCCAATATCAATTCTTCCATCAAAAACACGAGGATTGCCCGCTATATCAGTTGCAGGATAAGTACCACCCGGGTCGCCTGTGTTTATACATGGAGAGTTACTTTGTAATGACCAATCGGCAGTTACTCCATCGTAACCCGTACCACTGCCACCCGAAGGTAAAACAAACAGCGGGTCAGAATCTATATTGTTCTGATAAACACCTGTATAAATATTGCCATTAAGCTCAAAACCAGCCGAACCACCCTGAACATCGCAGTAATAAAAATTGGGGTCGCTGGCTTCATCGTATAAATATACCTGCGCTCCACTTGTGAACGCAGTATTGCCCCACAAAATTGTATTGCGTAAAATTGGGTCAGAATGGTCCAGACAATAAAGCGCTCCGCCAATATCCGCATCATTGTTCGCAATTGTGTTGTTTGTAATAGCTGGGGTGCTGTAGTAGAAGCAAAAAATTCCACCGCCCAAATAAAAAGTTGTGTTGTTTGAAATGGTGTTGTTTGAAATAGTCGGGCTGCTGTTTTCGCAATAAATTCCACCGCCATAAGGATCGGCCCTGTTATTAGAAATGATGTTGTTTGAAATAATTGAACTGCTGTAGTAGCAATAAATTCCACCGCCAATATTAGTCGTATTGTTAGAAATGGTGTCGTTCGAAATAGTTGGGTTGCTGCTTTCGCAAGAAATTCCACCGCCATACATATTAGCCGTGTTGTCAGAAATGGTGTTATTTGAAATAGTTGGGTTGCTGCCGCCGTAGCAAGAAATTCCACCGCCAAAATTAGCCGTGTTGTTTGAAATGGTGTTGTTTAAAATAGTTGGGCTGCTTTGCCAGCAAAAAATTCCACCGCCATAATCAGCCGCATTGTTAGAAATGATGTTGTTTGAAATAGTCGGGTTACTGCTGTGGTAGCAAAAAATTCCACCGCCACAATTAGCCGTGTTGTTAGAAATGGTGTTGTTTAAAATAGTTGGGCTGCTGTTGTAATCGCAAAAAATTCCACAACTAGCCGCGTTGTTAGAAATGGTATTGTTTGAAATAGTCGGGTTACTGCTGTAGTAGCAAGAAATTCCACCGCCATTAGAAGCCGGGTTGTTTGAAATAGTGTTATTTGAAATAGTTGGGCTGCTGTTTTCGCAAAAAATTCCACCCCCATCGGAAGCCCCATTGTTTGAAATGGTGTTGTTAGAAATATTCGGATTGCTGCTGCCGCAATAAATTCCACCGCCATAGGTATTTGCTGTGCAATAAGAAATATGGCAGTTGGAAATAATTACTTTGGAAAAATTATTAAAGTAAAATGCTCCGCCTTTATCATCAGGTGGAGTGCCTGTGGCTTTGCCGTATTGAAATTTACAATAGCTCAATTTGGAGGTGTCATTACTTGCCGGTGTATTGTCAAAGCGAATTCCGCACCAGCCGTTGGCGGTGTTAGCAGCGGTAAAAATAATTGTATCGGCTACAGTGCCAATGGCAATAACCCTGCCCTGCACATATAATTTGTAAGTTCCCTGAAAATTCACTGTAACTCCCGGTTCAATAATAAGTGTAGAGTCGTTGGGCACCATTATGGAACCCTGAACCAGATAAGGTGAACCGGCGATGTTCCACGTACCGCTGACATTGCCGCCCGGAATGTTGGTTTGTGCAACAACACAGCTCATTCCGCCAATAAGAGCGGAGAGCATAAATAAAATCGTAATTCTTTTCATTGTTTAAAAAATTATTTGATTGCCTTTCCCCTTGTTAGAACTTTCATCCTATCTGGTTTATTCCTCCAAAAATAAGAAAAAATTTGATACAAGCGTAAAATTGTTGGCAATTCCCATATATTTCATATTTACAAATATTAATACCAATATGACATAATACATAGTTCAAAGAGCTCGATATTCATGAGCCTGTCGAAGGAGTGCGGGGGCAAGAGGAGATCCTGAAACAAGTTCCTGATGACAAACATGCCCAAAACCCCCTTCCC
>CAZEWB010000259.1:0-5768 GCA_964515655.1 uncultured Bacteroidales bacterium | reverse complement strand
CGAAATCATCATATACCAACCGGATAAACAATCACTCAGTCTGGAAGTCAGGATTGAGGAAGAAACGGTTTGGTTAACCCAGACTCAGATGGTGGAACTTTTTAATTCTTCTAAACAGAATGTAAGTCTTCATATTAACAATATATTTAAAGAAAATGAACTTTCCTACAACTCAACTGTCAAGGAATACTTGACTGTTCAAAAGGAAGGTGCACGGTCGGTTAAACGCAGACTTACAGTTTATAATCTTGATGTAATTATCTCTGTAGGTTATCGCGTTAAATCGCAGCGCGGCACACAGTTCAGAATATGGGCCAATAAGATATTAAAAGAATACCTGCTGAAAGGATACGCAGTAAACAACCGGATTGATCGTCTGGAGAATGATGTACATCATATTAAAAACAAACTTGGAGAGATAGATGTTCAACTCAGGACAAATCTGCCACCCAATGAAGGCATTTTCTTCGAAGGGCAGATATTCGATGCGTGGCTTTTCGTGTCGGATATAATCAAGTCTGCAAAAAAATCAATTGTTCTCATTGATAATTATGTTGATGAAAGTGTATTGTCAATTTTATCAAAAAGAAAGAAGCCCGTTTCTGCAATCATCTATACCCGAAATCTGACCAAACAACTGACATTGGATTTGCAAAAGCACAATGCGCAATATCCCGAAATTGAAATAAGAACATTTTCATATTCACACGACCGCTTTTTAATCATTGATAATAAAACAGTGTATCATATAGGAGCTTCATTGAAAGATCTGGGCAAAAAATGGTTTGCATTTTCAAAAATTGCCCTTGATGCAACCGGTTTGATAAAACGACTGAAATGATTATACAACCATTAACATCTAAAATAAAACAGGTTGTAAGGACACGTCATGACATATCTCAACGAAAAATAAAGATTGTTTTCCATATTTTTTTATTGTATATTTGTTTGATATTAAAATTTCTATGAATATATATTATTCAAAATTATTTTCAGTATGTAGTTTCCTGATCCTATTCTTATTTCAAAATCTTATTTATTGTCAGAATTTCTGGGAGCCCACAAAAGGACCATATGGAGATAATGTGTATGCAATTGCTATTAATTCAGCAAATGAAATCTTTATTGGGACTTATAGCAACGGGCTTTTTAAATCCTCAGATAGCGGAAATACATGGATTCTGCAAGAACAGGGAATACAATCCGGAGGTACTGTTTTGTCATTAATTGAACACAATGACAATATTTATGCCGGCATTTGGGGAAATGGATTATATGTACTGCAAAGCGGAAGCGGCGTATGGGAAAATAAAACTATTGGTTTATCAACGGAATTTATAAACTCAGTTGCAGTAAATGATAGTGGAATAATTTTTACGTCATGTAATAATGATGCTAACCCTTATTATAATTCATATGATTTATTTGTTTCAAATGACACAGGTAACACATGGACCCAATTAATTATACCTGATTCTTCTGATCTGTCGGATGTATATGTTGATAGGTTTAATATATTATATGCTTATTCTGTGAGCCGGATATATAGGTCATATGATAATGGCGCAACCTGGTTTCTGGTTGGAATTCCCTCATGTTACATCGAGGATTTTTGTGTAATTGATACGTCATATTATGTTGTAGCAAGCAGCACAAGTGGAATTAAAAGAACTACCGACGGCGGTTTATCCTGGGTGCCAATCAATTCAGGTCTTCCTTCTAATCAGTTTTATACCTTAGCTTCAGATAACAACGGTAATTTATTTGCGGGTTCATTATTTGCAGGTGTTTTTATGTCAGTTGATTCAGGCAATAACTGGGTTCAGATAAATACCGGGCTGACAGATATAGCAATAAATAAAATTATTTATAATAATGGTAATCTATTTGCAGGAACAAGAAGGTATGGTTTGCATATCTTTGAAAATGCTTCTTATTGGCGACAGTTTCCAATCAGCAATATTTATATTACATCAATATGTGCCAATCCGTTAACCGGTACTGTTTTTGCAACAGGAAGGGATGGTTTTTATAAAAGTATTGACAGCGGGTATACGTGGATTCCATTAGATCATGGAAGTTACGCGGGTGGTTATAACAATGTTAATGTAAATTCAGCAGGTGTTATATTTGTCGGAACATCAAACGGTGTCTATAAATCATATGATGATGGTAACACATGGATACAGTCGGGGCTTTATAATGACATAATATTGGCAATGTGTATCGATAAGAATGATGTCATATATGTGTGTGGTGAAAATTATATTGATATAACCGGCAGAGTTTATAAATCAACTGATGGAGGAAATAACTGGACATTACTGGCAACAAGTTATGATGTCAGTTTTAATTTAATTACTGTAAATGATAGTGGCTATATTTATGTCTCATTTGCACTTAGTTCCTTATTCAGATCGATGGATAATGGTGCAACATGGTCGGTAATTCATGGTGGCTATGCAGATGATTTAAAATTTGATCCATCCGGAAATATTTATCTGGCTACAGGTAATACCCTGTTATTTTCTTTTGACAATGGAAGCAACTGGAGTACTATATATACATATATCTATGGAACATGCGGACAGGTAACTGCACTTGCTTTAAACGGAGTGTACGGAATATATTTAGGAACTAACAGTAGTGCTGTTTTGTATTCTGACGATAGTTTCATAAACATTTTACATCTGGATTCTGTAATTCCCAATTATATTTCGTATTTATATTATTGGCATGATAACTATATATATGCTGGCACAAAAAGTGGCGTTTACAGAAGTGTAAATACGATCACTTCAAATGATAATAAAGAAATTGTAACACAATTTATTACAAGTAACCCAAACCCGGTAAACGGATATACAGATTTTACAATTAATTTAAATAAGAAAGGAAAAGTAAAATTAATTATAGTCGGTTGTGATGGTAAAATAGTTGAAGAAGTTATTAATAAAGAATTTGAATCAGGTGAAGTTAAAATAAAATGGTTTCCTAAATACATTCCTAAAGGAATATATTTTGCAATTATTGAGACTAATCAGGGTGTTTATGCTTCAAAAATGGTTCTGGAGTGAATAATAATTAACAGCATTAAAAAAAATCATTTACCACTTTTTATTAAGTTTGCAGGCATGAGAAATTTGTTCTCGATATTATTTATTATGATAGCGGTTTCTGTTGATGCCCAAAACACCACCGTAAAAATCGCCCTCCTCAAATACAAGGGCGGCGGCGACTGGTATGCAAATCCCACATCATTGCCAAATCTGATACAATTCTGTAATAAGGAGCTTAACACTAATATCGTTTCCGATCCTGTAACGGTTGATGTTGGCAGCGCTGATATTTTCAACTATCCTTTTATTCACATGACCGGACATGGTAACGTGCTCTTTTCTGCCCAGGAGGCGTCGAACCTGAGGAATTACCTTATTGCCGGTGGTTTCCTGCACATTGATGATAATTACGGTATTGACGAATCGGTAAGGCGTGAAATGAAAAAGGTATTTCCCGAAGCCGAATTTGTGGAACTTCCCTTTTCCAACGCGTTATATCATCAGAAATATACTTTCGACAAGGGCCTGCCGAAGATACATGAGCATGATGGTAAGCCACCACAGGGGTTCGGCATATTTTACCAGGATAAATTTGTATGCTTCTACACGTATGAGACCGACCTTGGCGATGGCTGGGAAGATCAGGCAGTGCATAACGACTCTCCCGAAAAACATCAGGAGGCACTGAAGATGGGAGCGAATCTGATAATGTACGTGTTTAACAGGTAGATTCTTTCTTTAACTAAGGCTGAGGCTAAGGCTGAGGCTGAGGCTGAGAAAGTCGACTGCCGACTGACCTATTTCCCCGCAGCCTCAAACCCTGCTTTAAGTGCGTTGATGTTCTGATTTATCACCTCATCGCCTTTTTTGCCGAACATCTGCTTTATAGCTTTTTCCAGTTCTTCGAAAGGAAGTCCAAGTTGAGTTGCTGCAGCACCAAGTACAACCATGTTGGCCGACTGAACCGTTCCAAGGTCTTTGGCAATGTTGTCAGCGTCAATGATAATAGTATTGGGTTGTTTTTTAAGTTCGGCGAGAACAGCATTTTCATCGGGATAGTTGGCGATGTTCTTGAATGGAGTGGAGTTTGAGATGATCCATCCGTCCTTAGAGAGCATTGGCAGGTACCGCAGGGCTTCCATCGGCTCAAGTGCAATTATCATGTCTGCTTTTCCTTCGGGTATCAGGTCGGAAAATATTTCCCCGTCCGAAAGGCGGAGGTTCGACATTACATCACCGCCGCGCTGGCTCATTCCGTGAACTTCGCTTTGCTTTATTTTCATCCCCATGTTAAGGGCTGTCATTCCTATTGTAGCGGCTATGGACACTATTCCCTGTCCGCCTACACCGCCTAATATGATGTCTTTTTTCATGACTACTTGTTTTTAAATTTTTCTTTCATCCGTTTATTGAGAGTTACAATGCATTCCCGCTGAGGGATTATTACCGATATGCCCTTGTACTCGAGTTCTTCCTTTATTGCCTTAACATTTTCTGCGTGCTGTTTTGCAAGTGGTTTAAGAATGCGGATATGTTCAGGAGCAACGCCGAGTCCTTTGCAGATTTCAGGGAGACGGTTCGTTGCAGCAGATTTCTGTCCGCCTGTCATTGCGGTTGTGAAATTATCAAGGATGAAAACAGTAACAGGGGAATTCTCAATGACACAGTCAAGCAGTCCCGTAATGCCGCTGTGAGTGAATGTGGAATCGCCGATGACAGCAACAGCAGGGACAAGTCCTGCATCGGCAGCGCCTTTTGCCATTGTTATTGATGCTCCCATATCAACGCACGAGTTGATAGCCTGAAAAGGAGGAAGAGCGCCAAGAGTGTAGCAGCCGATGTCAGAGAACACACGACCTGGAGTAAGACCCTGCAATGCTTCGTTAAGGGCAAGATATGTGTCGATATGCGGACAGCCTTTGCAGAGGGCAGGGGGACGTCCGGTAACAATTGCAGGTATATCTGCTCCGCGTGTAGTAGGAAGTTTAAGTGCTTTTGCAATTAGGGTGGGATTCAGTTCCCCGTCCCTCGGAAGCGATCCGTCAAGACGGCCGTGAACAGGTTTGCCGACCTCAAGAAGGCCTTTAATAAGTTCTTCGAGCATCGGGTAGCCGTCCTCGAGGACCAGAAGGCTGTCGACGTTATCGTAGATATCTTTTAGCATTTTCCTTGAAACAGGATATTGCCCGACCTTAAGCATATAGTAGGGAAGTTCTTTCTCCTGGAAATTCTCCATAAGGTAATTGTAGGAAAGGCCACATGCAATAACACCAACCGATTTATCTTTTCCGGGATATAGTTTATTGAAGCCCGAACTTTCACTTTCGCTCAAAAAAGAAGGCTGGTTGTTCAGCAGTTTTTTATATTGTTTCCTTGCTATTGCAGGCAGTAAAACAAACTGACGAAGGTCCGAAGGCAAATGCAGTTCGTTCTGTTTACGTGATTCCCTTGTAACAACACCGGCGCGGCTGTGAGCCAGACGCGTGGTGATGCGCATCATTACGGGTACTCCGTATTTTTCAGACAAGTCGAAGCCGTAATGTGCCATGTCATAAGCTTCCTGCTGGCTTGTAGGTTCGAGTATCGGTATCAGGGCAAATTTTCCGTAACAGCGGCTGTCCTGCTCGTTCTGCGAAGAGTGCATCGAAGGGTCATCTGCTGTTACGGAAAATTTGCCCTGAAACCAACAACCCAAACACACCCAACACA
>CAZEWB010000258.1:0-5787 GCA_964515655.1 uncultured Bacteroidales bacterium | reverse complement strand
TGTGTTGGGTGTGTTTGGTTTTGGTTTTCTTGCCTGCCCCAAGATAGCCGAAATATTATTTTCGACCAATAACGAAATGATCAATACAAGGTAAAACGGATTATACAGTATCAGTCCGTTATTGGTCGAAAATAATATTTCGGCTATCTTGGGGCAGGCAAGATAATCAAAGCCTTCGCTCCCGTAACTGTATGTGATATACGAACCGTAAGCGAATTTCCAGTAGATCATCTGGGGGCCGAAGATCAGAAAGAAAAGAACAACAGCAGAAATGATCTTTTTTATCGTTATGAACGATCTGATGAACTGCCAGACCTTTTTCAGATTTTCAAAATCAAGGAAAGGCAGGAGAAACAGTATAATAATGTCTGTAGGCCTTATCAGAAGAATAAAGAATGCCGATGCAAAGATCATCCCTGCCCATTTGGTCTTGTATCCCGAGATTTTGTATTTTTTTGTTGAATACAATATAAGCGCAAACAGGAAAAAAGAATATACATGCGACATGAACCCATCCGCAATAGCATAGTAGTATAGATTTGTACCGGCAAATATCAATATGCACGAAGCAAACGCTGCAAAATGTTCGACATAATTACGCAGGAAGCGGTACAGAAGCAGAAGCCCCAGCATTGCATAAAAAGGGCCTGCGAAATTCAGCATCTGCTGATAAACAGGTCCAAACCCATCGGCACAGCCCTGGAGTGATGCGAGAAAATGTGCAATGAGAAAAAAGGGAAGTATCAGAATGGCGATCCCTGAAGTATACTTATCAATTACCTTATTCTGTTCCTTGTCAAGGACAAACCCGGAACCGGCCTTGTCTGCAGCATCTGCCGGAAATGCATCTGCATGATAGCCGTATATGAAGGTTGCAGGCAGATATGCATAATAGCCCGATTTGTCGGCCCACAAAGTTGACTGGTAATTATAATAACCATGTTTTGCAGTAGTATAGCTGACCGCCAGATAAACCATTGAACCGTATAAGATCAGCAGAAAAAGAAAAACTGAAATGTTCTTTCTGTTCAAAATGGATTTAAGCGACATTATCTTTTTATTTTATGCCTGCAGAAGATGTTATATTTCAGAATGCACCATATTGCCCTGAATGCATCTTTCCAGTTTATTTTCTTACCTTCCTTATAAGTGCGCCCGTAATATGATATCCCGACCTCGTACACCCTGAGATGCTTCATTCTGGCAATGCCGGCAGTGACTTCAGGTTCAAAACCAAAGCGTTTTTCTTTAAGAGGTATTGATTTTATAATGTCGGCCTTGAAAAGTTTGTAGCAGGTCTCCATGTCCGTGAGGTTGAAATTAGTGAACATGTTTGACGCGAAAGTAAGCATCCGGTTCCCTATACTATGCCAGAAAAAGAGGATACGATGCGGTTTGCCTCCCATAAAGCGCGATCCGTAAACAACATCAGCAAAACCCAAGAGGATGGGCTTGAGCAAAATATTGTATTCCTGAGGGTCATACTCAGTATCTGCATCCTGAACAATCACATAATCGCCGTGTGCATATTTGATACCGGTATGTATTGCAGCGCCCTTGCCTTTATTGACTTCATGAGATAGCAGATCCATACCGCATCCGGGATGTGACTGAATGTATCCTTCTACTTTTTGTAAGGTGTTGTCTTTAGAACAATCGTTAACTATAATTATTTCCTTTACTCCGTTTTCGGATAATTCAACTTCAAGCACCTTGTCGAGAATGATGTCTATTGTCTTCTCTTCGTTATAAGCAGGGATGATTATTGAAAGAGTATATGCCATATTTTGAAATGTGGCTGCAAAGTAAATGTTTTTTTGTGAAAATTTTGGCAACACTCCAAAAAAGTTTATATTTGTAATTGATAAATAGATGTTTAATCTCTTTCTAACGTATAAAAATTAATTAGTAGATGTTAGCGGCTTGTTATGCACCATGTTCAAAGAAATCCAAAGATGAAAAATAATTGGACGATACTATTAATAATATTTTTCTCTGCTATATTAATGACTTGCGTGGAGAATCAGAATTTGTTGACACCAATCAAATAAAGGCTTTTTACCATGAGAATAATTTGCTAGTA
Organism: uncultured Bacteroidales bacterium; assembly: GCA_964515655.1. Classification (GTDB taxonomy): domain Bacteria; phylum Bacteroidota; class Bacteroidia; order Bacteroidales; family GWA2-32-17. The sequence continues at coordinate 3,704 of CAZEWB010000258.1, read as the reverse complement.
ATTCTAAGTAATAAGGACACTTTAAAGAATTTGTCAATCAAAGCTTCTGGTACATATAACATTAAGACTTCTCAGGTAAATAATTACTATTTCATTGCCTTCTCAAAAGACGGCTCAACGTTATATCATTATTTTTGTTTGATTGATTTACTCAAGAGAAAAATATTATTTGAAGTTTTAGACACTTTGAAAGAGGATTATAGGAAAGTATTACCCAATATTAGCTTATCAAGTATTTCACCAAATGGTCAATATTTCCTTGTTGAAGGAGGTACTGCTGCATCGATTAGATTATTTAAAATTTATAATCCCGCAGGTGTCGTATTAAAAGAGACTAATTATATGACTGCTTGCATACTAAAATGGAATGCGAAATCCGAGCTAGAATATTGCACTTTAAAGTATGACGAATTAAATAATAAATCTGGGAAAAAATTTACAGGAATAAACAATGCCTTTGGACAAAAATATATTTGGACAATAAAAGGGGAAACACCAGTTGGAAATCTTTTTGAAACCTATGTGGAATAAATGATTGGAAAACGAACCCTGTACATAACAGCGCCCACCTCCATCCCCGAATAATCTACACACATACACCTTCGCAACGTCGCTACATCATATGACATTGACATTAAAAATGAACTTTAATTCCGTTTTTTTTATTATATTTGCATAAATTATGTTTTGGAAAAATGAAAGCGGTTGATATAAATATTACATTAATTGACGGTTACTTACTGTTGTTGGACAATCTTAGCCCAGGCAGCAAACTTGATCTTATATCCAGGCTTACACTTTCAGTAAAAACTGATATTACTGACAGAAAAAAACATTTTTTCAAAGCTTTTGGCGCCTGGGAATCAAAGCAATCGGCAGATGAAATTATTAAAGATATCCGTAACAGCAGGACTTTTAATCGTCAGATCGAACAGTTTTGAAAAAGTATCTCATTGACACAAACACTTGCATTTATTATATAAAAGGCAAGTTTGAACTCAATAAAAAATTTGAGAAAGCGGACCCGGATAACTGCTTTATTTCAGAGATTACACTTGCTGAATTAAAGTATGGTGTTGAAAACAGTGAGAAAAAAGAGAAAAATATTAAAGCGCTTAACAATTTTCTGACGGGTGTGAAAATTGTTCCTATATTTCACTCACTTGATCTTTATGCAAAAGAAAAAGCCCGGTTAAGGAAGGCAGGAACCCCTATTGATGACTTTGACCTTTTGATCGGAGTTACTTCCCTTACTCATAATTTAACACTGGTAACAAATAACACAGGACATTTCAAAAGGATCAAAGGAATTGTAATAGAGGACTGGACGAAATAACTTTTTTAATGAGATATAAGTACTTTAGCAAAAAAAAAAAAAGTAAATCAGATAAAGAAATATGTCATGAGAAAATTAATCTATTTGTTAGTGATTTTATCTTTTTTTTCAGGGTGCAAAAAAAAAGAGAGTGGTAAAATTACCTATAACATTTCATACACCAATTCAGCAAAAGAGTCAAAGGCAGAGAATAGTTATTCAAAGTTGAAAAATACTACCGGCAAATCGGATAGTTTGTACACTCAGTTTGGCGATTATATTACAAGTTTATCACCAGGCAGATTTACTGCTAAATTTCTGGGGATCCGTTTTAATGATGAATCGGAAATCGTCAATGACGGACATATATTACAACTTTTTGATAATAATATCCCATTCGACGCAGCTGAACGCTATGCTGATTTTTCAAATAACAGTTCCGTAAGTGGTACTCCACGTCTCGATGGAACAGTAGGTAGTGATGGATTGTTTGTAGATAAAGAAATTAATTTTATTTATTTTATTTTTAAGGTCATATATTTTTATCAGGAAGTAGAACTACCGGTACAGTACGATAGTATTATTCTGTCACAATTCAACCAAATGTATAACAATATAAATTATTCCAGCGATTCGGTAATATCCGGTAACATGCTTAAGGTGGATTATTTTCCTTTAATAGCTCCGTTGACTTCAGTATATACTTTTCCTTGCCCCGGCGAATTTGTCTTTGGAAATACTGATTCCACATATATTTCAACAACTGAATCAGGTAATCCAATTTTTGGTGGTAATATTGGAATGCCAATTATAAGAAGTAATAAGTATTCTTCATTTACACTTTACAATCCTGAGGAAGGAGAGACCTTAAATATTAAAACTGTTATGAATTTTAATTACACTGATTTGATACAGGTATATGCCGGGGCCGATAACATACCTTTTACAAGTGATGACGTTTTTGTATATGCCCCTAACTTCTGGGAAAGGTTATCAGTACAAGTGACATCTGATTAGATATTAATGGATTTTAATATGTGTTTACCCTGAATATCCAAGATATACCTTGATAATTTTATTTCCCAACCTTCAACACTTCTGATATTGTGGTAACAAGTGTTTCTTCAGGCAACAGCCCTGTTGACATCTGAGGCTCGCCTTCCATAGGAATAAAAAGAAGAGCGGGAATTCCCGTGATACCATAGGCCTGCGAAACTTCAGGATTGTCATCGGTATTTACCTTATATATCTGAATTTTTCCCTTGTATTCCTTCTGGAGTTTAACAAGAGTCGGTTCCATCATTTTGCATGGACGGCACCAGTCGGCATAAAAGTCAACAATAGCAGGAATTTTGCCTTCGTATTTCCAATCCTTATACTTTGTATAATCGAAGATTTCTTTTTTGAAAGTTTCGCTCGTCAGGTGTATTATTTCTTTGCCGCCGGATTCATCAATGCCTGCAGTTTTTGGCTCAATAACAGATTTTACTTTTGCTGAATCATTCAGGGAAAGTTTATCCTTTTCGTTTTCAGACACAGAGGTGTTTGAACAGTTCAGCAGCGTTGCAGTTATAAATATTCCAGCAAGTACCGGAAATAATAAATGTCTTTTCACGTGTTTGATTTTTAAACAAAGTTATTGAATATAACGGAATTGTTGTTCAATTGAATAAAGATATTTGTTTAGGATTTTCAATGAGTTTTTGCCCTGACCCTATAGCGAAAACTTCTTGATAATCAGTGCTCCCCTTAGGGCGGGGCAAACACTGATTTTCAAAAACAATCTGTTTCCTTATAAGTACAAACATATTAAAGAGTATTTTATAAATTAAGGGTACCTCAAATAACTCTGCTGGGCGGCTCTAAAAACAAAAAAGTTCGAGGCAGGCAAAGTGCTGAAATCCGCAGTGTACTGAGCGTACATGAGGAATTTCAGCACGAAGCCGAACGAAGAAATTTGAAGTTTTTAGAGGTGCCCTTAATCTTTTACAACTTTAAGTACATCTTCAAAAGTTTTTACAAATGTTTCTTTAGGCAAGGCTCCCATTGCCATTTGGGGTTGATCGTTCAAAGGTACAAAAAGAATTGAAGGAATACTCTGTATGCCGAATGCAGCAGCCAGTTCCTGCTGGTCTTCAGTATTGACCTTATATATATCAATTTTGTCTTTGAACTCTTCCTGCAATTCTTCTAATAACGGAGCAACCATTTTGCAGGGTCCGCACCACTCGGCATAAAAATCGATCACACATGGCTTGTTGCCTTCGAATTTCCATTCTTTATTTGTTTCGTAATTGAATACTTTCTGCTTGAAAGTTTCAACGGTCAAATGTTCTAATACCATTACTTGTTATATATTAGTCCAAAGATGTTAATAACTTTTTTTTAA
>CAZEWB010000257.1:0-5808 GCA_964515655.1 uncultured Bacteroidales bacterium | reverse complement strand
TTTAAATCTGATAACGGTAATGCATTTGGTCATGGCGGCGCTACACAGTACATGAGTTTTACCACGGCAGATGCATCGGGCAACTGGGCATTGTCGTGCGTTGGTCTTGTGCAGAATGATATGGTAACGGCAACGGCAACCGACCTTAACGGGAATACTTCGGAATTTTCGCTGAACTCAGATATTATCACATCAGTACAAAATAGTATTTCGGACCCGGAAGAATTGAGTGTTTACCCTAACCCCGCAAGCGATTATATTATCGTATCAGGTATCGGTTCAGAAAATACATTTGTTGCAATTGTATCCCCTGATGGAAGGGAGTTAATACTGCCATGCAAGAAACTTTCAGAAAACAGTGTTATGATAAATTTGCAGGAAATCAATGTGGCTGCGGGCGTATATTGTATCATGATAGGTAATGAGTTAAAAAAGATAATTATTAAATAACAATATCACATGTCTGATTGCATTGCACAATGCCCCTTTCACGTCATGCTGAACTTGTTTCAGCATCTCCCCAAATCGCGACTCTCATTCAGACCTGTGATTGAGCAAGTGCAGGAGGAGACCCCGAATCAAGTTCAGGGTGACGATTGGGGTGTAGGGGAAGACGGTTTATTGAATAAAAAAAATGAACAGTTTATAAATTGACAACATTATGATAAAACAAAGTCTTTACTTGATTTTCTTTACAGCAATTACCATTGCTTCGCATGCCACTACCTACACCGTTACCAATACAAACGATAATGGTGCCGGTTCTTTACGTACAGCAATTACAAATACAAATACATATCCCGGAAGCCATTCGATTGTATTTAATATCCCTACTGCGGACGCTGGATATAATTCAACCGAAGGGGTCTGGAAAATTACGCTTACATCATCTTTGCCGATCATGATGCACAACAGTGTTTCGATAGATGGCACAACCCAGACAACATATGTCGGCGACACAAATCCGTATGGTCCGGAGATAATGCTTGACGGGGAGAACAACTCATGGGCTGATTTTGCATTTCATATTTATAATGCTTCAAGTGTAACTATCCGCGGATTGATAATCACTCGTTTTGTTGTTGGCATACAGATATCAGGTACAAATTCACAGAATAATGTCGTAGCGGGAAATTACATAGGATGCAACTACAATGCTACCGACACAATGGGTAATGTTCACGGCATATATATCCTCAGCGGCCCGCATAACAATATTATAGGAGGAACATCTGTTGCCGATCGCAACATCATTTCGGGCAACAACCATACGGGTATGCGCGTTGTTCATTCAAATTCCAATACCATACAGGGCAACTATGTCGGTCTGAACCGTACCGGAACAGCCGCTCTGCGTAACTACGACGGAATAAGTATTGAAGGTACTTCAAAATACAATATGATTGGCGGCTATACTGCTGCCGAAAGAAACTATGTTTCGGGTAATGTTGCTTATGGGATACCTGTATTCGGGGCGGGCTGCAACGAGAATATCATTGCCGGCAATTATGTTGGTACAGATATTACAGGCACTTATGCTATACCAAACACTTATGGTATTTTGTATGACGATGGCGCCAGTTTTAATACACTTGGCGGAAGACAACCCGGCGCAGGTAATCTCCTTTCCGGTAATTCCGGATACGGTGTTTTTATTTATAATTACGGATCAATAAAAGATACTGTTATTGGCAACCTTATTGGTACGGACGTAACCGGCACTCTTGCCCTGCCAAATGCGAACGGCATTGTTGTGGACGGTCCTACATTTTATCATACGATCGACAGCAATGTCATTTCAGGTAACCTGCAGAATGGTATCAGCATTCATATCGGAGGAAGCGACAGTAATATTGTTATCAATAATAAGATCGGAACGGATATTACAGGGACACTTCCCATTCCCAACCAGTTTGACGGAGTCCGGATTGGCGAAGGCCCTCAAAAAAACATGATAGGACAGCCAGGTAAAGGAAATATAATTGCTTACAACGGAGGCAACGGTATTTCAGTGATGACCGCCGGTGACCTGTACAATAATATAACAGAGAACAGCATTTTTGGTAATCTGGGACTTGGAATTGATCTCTTTCCGCAGGGATTGACACCCAACGATACAGGCGATGTGGACGCCGGTCCCAATAACCTGATGAACTTCCCCGTTATTACAGAAGCCTTCGAAGCCGCAGTAACTCACATAAACGGCTATGTTGATTGTCCTGCTTCATCAGTAATTACTGTCGAGGTCTTTAAATGCGAGGTCAGTACTCCCGGGCACGGGCAGGGAAAGACCTTTGTCGGACGTACCACTACATACGATGCCTTTGGCAATTTCAGCCTCGCCACAGGTGATGCTATTACAGGTGACTGCATTACTGCCACAGCAACAGATGACCAGGGAAACACTTCTGAATTTTCGGAAAATGTAATTATTGGTAATGTATCAGTTTCTGCTCAAAGCAAAAGTGAGAACCCACAGATAATCCCCATGCCGGTAAAGGACTTTTTTATATTTCAGAATATGAATCCCGGAACCCGTTACAATATCTGCGATTCCCAAGGCAAAGTCGTTGCAACAGGAACATGGAACGGCAGTTCTGTTGATGCATCCGGCCTTACAAAAGGTTTATATGCAGTAAGGGTTTATTCCGAAAAGGGAATAGTTACAACAAAGTTTGTAAAGGAGTAAGCCCAACACCCTTGCCGTCATTCTGAACTTGTTTCAGAATCTCCTCATGCCCTTACGCTTTAAAATATTTGTACTTATATTTCTGCACATAGGAAACTGAAATACACTGTTGGGAAAGTCATAGTTGTTTTTGCCTGCCCACATTATTAATTTTATAAGAAAAAGTCATGAAATACATTTTATACATATCATTTTTATTCATTATTTCGTCAGTATACGGGCAGATACAATTTGAAAGAATACCCTCGTACAATTACATTCAGAAACTTTATTATACAGGAGGTACTTTGTGGGTAATTGCAGGTGGAAAAGTTCTGCAGATATTGCCAACCGGGGATGTAATAACTCACAGTCCGAATACCAAAGAGATTTATTGTTACTACTATTCGTTAGTTTTTACCGATAAGCTGCATCGTTTATGGTTAGGTTCTGAAGCGTGTTTTGATGGTACCCAATGGATATACTTTGAGAATAAAATTGATACTTCAGAGTTCTATTCATATTCAGCAGCAATTGATTCAACCGGCAATATCTTTTTCTATACAGATATTGGCTTAATAAAATTTTCAGATGGCAACTTCGAAAAAGTCGAAATACCAACATTGAACATACGGAATATTGTTCAACTGCCGCAAGGGAAAATTGCTATCACAGACTCAGCAAACATCTATATTTATAACAGTAGTGTGATAATTGATACTATTCCATTTTTAACTGAGAGTACATATAAAACATTGTTTTTTGTTGATTCTCAAAACAGATTTTGGTGTCGCCACAGCGAAGATACTCTTGCATACATGGATGATAGTGGCTGGCATCTTAAAAAAGTCATTACAGATTTTATTCCTGCAGTCTGTGAGGATAAAGTTCATAATATATGGTTTGCACATGGATGTTCCGGTAAGGGAGTGTCAAAGTATAATGGTTCAGAAATGATCGACTATAGTCTTCCCGATGGCTTATGCAGTGAGCACACCTGGGCTTTGGCATGTGCGCCAGACAGTTCTGTGAAAATAGGGACATGGCGTGGAATGTCGTCGTATAAAAATAATCAGTTTACAACATCATTTCTTGATGGGTATGCATCCCGTCAGGCTTCTGATATGCTGGAATTTGAATCAGGGCACTACATGGTAAGCGGGGAGGGTGCAATTTCCGAGAACAACAACGGTGTATGGTCATATTACATTTTACCATTTGCAGCATGGGGGAATTATATTGAAAGTGACAATTCTGTCGGAAATTTTAAAAAAAGCAGCAATGGTCATATCTGGGCGACAACAACCAGAGTTGGAATCTTTGAATATGATGGAAACACTTGGATCAACCATAATCCCACACCTGGAACAACTAATTATTTTGAAGTTGCTGAAACATCGGATAATCATGTTTGGATAGGCTCTGATAATGGTTTGTTTGAATACGACGGAGTACAATGGACACGTCACGACCAGACTTCAGGAGTGCCTCACGACTCTGTTGGCACATTGATTGCAGATAGTATGAACCTATGGATTGGCACCCCTGCCGGTCTTTTTGTTTATGAAGATGCTCAGTGGAATTCTACAATTATCGATGAAATGGTTCTAAAAATATTAAAGACTAATGAGGGAATAATATGGGCGTTAACAAATGAGTATCTATATAAATATGATAACGGTAACTGGTATGAATATACACTGCCACAACACTCTTGCTATCAACTGCCTGTTGTAACATGCGATCAGAATGGGAATCCAATTATTTATCTATCTGGTACTTTTTATTATTTCGCAATAAATGCGTTTGACAAAATCAATGATGTGCCGATATATTATGCTTATCTATATTTTATACATGTAACAACAGACAAATATTTATGGTATGGGTCTGATCAAGGTTTGTATAGATCTACATATACTTTAAATATTAACCAGCTTAAGCCTGACTATAAAATGATTAATATTTATCCCAATCCCACTCAGGATTATGTTATTATTGACCTCCCTGAATATACAAGTAAAGTGGAGATAATAAATATAAACGGTGAACTGATAAAGCAGATTATTCCCCAAGCAGGCATTGTGCAAATCAATGTCAAAAACCTGTCTGCAGGATTATATGCAGTGCGGGCGTGTTCCGAAAAAGGAACTGTTACTACAAAGTTTGTGAAGGAGTAGTCACGCCCTTGCCCCCTGCCGTCATCCTAAGACCTAGCCCCAGAGGTACCACAATGAAATATGACGGAAAGTTTAAGCACACAACCCACAACAAAAAAGCAGTCATGCTGAGCAGGCCGACTTGACAGAATTAATTTAGTTGTTGTAATATGGCCTTGTCGAAGCACGGCTGCTTTTCCCTCACCCCACTCACATGTTTCGACACGATTGCCTGAATGCTTGCACTAACTTTAACCGACTCTATGCAATCGGCTCAACATGACCCGCGCTTTTATTGTTGTTGCAGTATAATTTGTGAAGGAGTAACTTTTTTTACTTGCGATTTTTCTGTATTTTCGCAGAATAAAATCTGTTATTTATGGCAAAAGTATTTACCGGCTCAAACGACCCAAAGGTCCGCTCGGATTGTTATATAGGATTTGAATTAACAAAAAGCGGCGGAATTGACCTTAAGATAAAGAGTAAAGTAAAGACCCTGTATGGCAAAGCAATTGAAAAGATCGCCCGCGACATGCTTGCATTCTTTGGGATAAAAAATTGTGTGCTTGAAATTGAAGACCGCGGGGCACTTGACTTCACTCTTACAGCACGCATCGAAGCTGCTATAAAACTTGTTTTTGATACGGACAAGGAATACCTTTTGCCGATGATAAAGGAGAACACTACAGTTTCTTATGCCGAGCAACGCCGTTTTTCGCGCCTTTATTTACCGGGCAATAATCCGAGCATAATGATAAATGCAGGATTGCATAAACCGAATGGAATTATCCTTGACCTAGAAGATGCCGTTGCTCCGGCAAAAAAATACGAAGCCCGCTTCCATGTACGCAATGCCCTGCGCTCGGTAAATTTTTACGGAGCTGAGAGAATGGTCAGAATTAACCAGGTCCCTGCCGGCATCGAAGACCTTAAGTTCATTGTTCCTCATCATGCAAACACAACCCAAACACACCCAACACA
>CAZEWB010000256.1:0-5811 GCA_964515655.1 uncultured Bacteroidales bacterium | reverse complement strand
TGTGTTGGGTGTGTTTGGTTTTTGGTTGTTGACATTCAAAGAAGGTTATGCCTGTTTTTCAGCCCTTCCTCCGCCAAAAGATCTTCGCAGCAGTACGGAAGCCGGAATGATGTTCGGAGCAGTCGGAGGAGCCGCTTCCGGAGCTGCAGCCGCATTACAAAGAATAATCTACAGGCTCGACCTGGAAACAGGAGAGGTCACGAAATATTTAAACCAATGATGGTCTCCTTGTTTGGACATATACTGGCAATGAGCTTTGTGAAACAAGGAGAAAAGCAGTAATTTTCGCTTTAAAGTAAAGAACATTATGCAGCGCATCATCACACTAATTTATGTTTTGGCGTCCGCGGCAGTAGCGGGTGACCTTGCTGTTTTTCATACCCGGCCTGTAAATTTTCTCATAGATCTCTTCTCCACCGACTATGGTGAAAAATATTATATAATGCCCGTTTTTCTCATCATCTGGCTTGTACTTTTAATTCCTCTTTTCGCTTTCCTGTTGATAGCAAAACGTATGAGAAAAAAAAGCAACGAGAACATTGCTCCCGACAGGACTGGGATCTTTGTCACCCGTAAAAAATCACTCCATAGCGCATTGATTGGTATCCCGGTGTATATAAACGGCAAAAAAGCAGGTACGGTTGATGACGAAGAAACAAGATTCTTTGATATGCCATCAGGCACTTTCGCGATACAGGCCGGCAAAGGTAGGTTTGCCTCCGATATATTACAGGCGACCATAGAAGGAAACCAGTTGCACTTCGAAATAGAGATACTCGAGGAAGGATTTCGTATCAGGTATATTCTGAGGCAGGTGTGAGGTATAAAACAGGTCAGGCCTGCGCACACCTGCAAAAAAGACCCATCCGTCACGATCGTTGCAGCATAAAAGCATTGATTTGTAATATACATTATGCAGCTGGTATGATGCTCTTCTCAATAGATCTTGCTTTTTTTTTGATATCCCGTATTTTTTTCGTAGTTTTGGTCTTAAACAGGTTAATAAAAGCAAAAATATTAAATGACCACTCCTGGCAAATTGGGAAAAAAGAAATCAACTTTATAAACTGAATAATAACTAAAAGTGCGGTGTCAGCACTATAATCACTGACGAAAATAAGATGAAAACAATTTATCTTATCATTCTTACAACTGTTATTTTCATTTTTAATGTAAATGCTCAATGCAGTTCACACCCTGCCTATGGCGACAGTACAATGGGAACAACCATTCAATATGATACAGCCGGTGTTCTTTCCGGTAGTGCAGGAACAAGTATAATTTGGGATTACTCCAGTTTAACCGTTGACACCACCGGATTTTTATCTCATCATTATTTCGACCCGTCAACAACACCCGGCTCGTCAAATTTTCCGGGAGCTAACCTGGCCGATCTAACTCCCGTCGGAGTTTATTCGTATTTTAAATATTCCCCTGATAGTATTACTTACCTGGGCAACTGGGTTGAATCAGTTAACTGTGAGATCGGATGGGATCCTCAAAGGCAAACCGTTTGTCCCTTCAGCTTTGGGCAGAGTTTTTCTGATCTTTTCAGCAGATATCGCTGCGGGGCCGGCGCTTATTGTCATACTTATACAAACAGAACCACTACCTGCGATGGAGAAGGAACGCTTATTTTACCATCCGGAACTTTTAATAATGTTGCAAGACTAAAAATAGTGGAAACCGTTATTGACTCTTCATTCCTGTCCGGCGGAATGTTTTTATCAACCACTACTGCAATTGATTCTGTATATACATGGATAGATGTAAATACCAATCAGGGTGTTTTTATGTGGATGTATATAAATAATCTCACGTATAGTTATGTTTATAAATACATTGTTTCTTTTGACTATTCTCATATTCCGGATTATACTACCGATGCTCTGCCTATACTTGCTGAGCACCAATCGCCGGTTGATGTTTTCCCTAATCCTTTCAATAATTCAACAACAATAATGATAAATGATAAGAACTTAAAAAGCCACCCCCTTGAGTTCTTTATGTATGATTTTTTAGGATGTGAGGTAAAACATCATAAACTTTCTGCCGGAATCAGCGAATTTGTTGTTGAAAAAGGGAACCTCGGGGAAGGCATCTATTTTGTAAAAATTTATAACGGCAAAGAAATCTTTACAGAAAAGATCGTGATACAGTAACAACCCTTCTTCTGTTGTCCTCGTGTCGTGAATGACTTTATTGGTGTTTGAATTGTTTTAAAAGAATTTTATCTTTGAATAGTAAAACCGACAAACTGATTAAAAAGTTAAACTTATGAAAACGGTAAATTTATTTCTTATCGTATTTGTAATTTCAATATTCAATTTACCTGCGCAGGTAACGCTTACACATAACAATACTTATCATATCTCTGTAAATACCATGCGTCCCGAGATAAGCGTGAACAACAACGAATATTACGTGGCGGTGGTGCAGGCAAGTATGAATATGCCCAATCCCGTCGGGACAAAAAAACATTATGTTCATCATTACGATGCAAACTGGAGTAAGATCGATTCTTTCCCTGTCACAACAATTGATACCGCATACGGTGAACCGGTCGATCACCGCATGATGATAATAAACGGTGAAATAGTGCTTGTATACCAATCGGTGATCTGGAAAGACACATCCTTATGGATATATAACAGCAACCCCCTGGATCAGCAAAACAGCATTAACCAGTCGCTGATGCTGGCACGGTTCTCACTTTCCGGAACAGAATTATTCAAAGGACCCATCGTTTTAAAAGATACCAACCACAGCCATACATTCTCCGACCTGGCAATAGCATGGAATGGAACAGATCTGCTGGTCAGCACGGGCACTTATCCTCCGCCAAATCCGCAGATAACAATAAGGAAGATCAACATCAGTAATGGAAGTATTGTTAACACCTACAGTTATAATACTTCTACAAGCACAATTCCCAGCCCTTTCGGAAACAGTATTCTGCTTTTGAATAACCACATCAAAGTTTTTGGTTCTACTCCGCCAAACGGCACAAACGATCTCACTGTTTCCGACCTGGATTCGAATTACGTAATAACAGCCGTTAACTCATGCCACGATGTAACTAATGAGCAGACCTATCCCACAGGCAGTATATTCTATGACAATTATTATTTTATTGCTCATGATGAAAGAGTGAGAGGCGGACCGGTTGATGTTTTTCTGAATCCGTATTTTCCTTACCTGAGAATATTAGATGACCAGTTCAATACCATAAACAATATTTCGGTAGGAGATACAGGTATGATGCATATTCATCCGGTGATACTAATTAATGACGGAAAACTTTTTTACGGATGGAGTAAAAAAAACACTAACGGAAGCAGTTCAACACCACAGGTCTTTGTGGAAGAATATCTGCTGACAATCTCAGATATTCAGGCAAATGAAAACGAGATAATCAGTATAGAGATATTTCCGAACCCCGCAAAAGATATGGTTTACATAAATTTTACAGATAATCAGAATATGAAAATGCAGGTTTATGATATTATAGGAAAATGTATATTGCAGGAAGTATTGTACAATTCCACAAATGAGATCGATATCAGTCCCCTGCCCAAAGGTGTATATATAATTGAATTAATGGGAACAGACCATACGATCCGGCATAAACTGATAAAAGAATAACGACAATGAAAAACAAAAAAGTTCTGACCGGACTTACATTAATATTTACAATACTGAATTTAGCAGTATATGGCCAAAGCCAGAAAAAGGCAGATTCACTGTTAAATGTAATAAAGACGACCAAACAGGATACGACCCGTGTAAATACATATTGTATGTTAAGTTCGCTTTACCAGAATTCGATGTACGACACAGCCCTGTATTATGCAAACCAGGGTCTGGCGCTTGCAAAAAAGAACAACTGGGAAAAAGGGAAAACGAGCTGTTATTATAAACTGGGGATTATATATACAAAGCAGGGGGATCACGACGCGGCTTTATCGTGTTATCTGAAAGCATTAAAAAGCGCCGAAGCAACGGGCGATATATCGCTGGTTTGCGGAAGCTATAACAGTATCGGCCTGTTACATCGTGCAAAAAAGGAATTTGATAAGGCACTTGTCTATTTTGAAAAAGCTCTGAAACTGAGCGAAGAGAATAATATCAAAAAGGTCGTTGCTGTTTCGAATATGAATATCGGAACGATCTATCAGAGTCTGGCAAAATATGATGAAGCTATTAATTACTATACAAAGGCTTTAAAATATTATGAAGAATCCGGCGAAAAGTCTGCTACTGCAAGATGTAACGGGAATATTGCTATTACATACATATCTCAGGAAAAATACGATGAGGCTAAAAAATATTTAAATAAGTCGTTAACGTTCTTCGAAACAGTTGCCGACAAGGATGGAACTGTTAATGTCCTAAATAACCTTACACTCATCTGTATCAGACAAAAAGAATACAATGAAGCGATCGGTCATGCTCTCAGGGGACTGGCTATTGCCGAAGAGATAAATGCCTTACCTCTCGAAAAAGATATTTATGAAAAGCTGACCATCATTTACGACAGTCTGGAAAATTACAAAAAAGCATTTGAATATCAGAAACATTTCATGCTGCTACACGATAGTATTTTCAATGAAGAAAGCAGCAGGCAGTTCAGCGAGATGGAAGCAAAATATCAGAATGAGAAAAAGCAGAAGGAGATTGAATTGTTAGAAAAAGACAAAAAGATACAGGCCTCCGAGTTAAAGCGGCAGATATTTCAGAAATATGTATTCATAGGCGGTTTTGTATTCACACTTATTCTCGCATTAATTATTCTTCTTGGCTACAGGAAGATCAGGAAGCAAAAATCATTGATAAATGAGAAGAATGCAGAACTCAACCAGCAGAATGCCGAAATTGCCGCTCAGCGCGACCTGGTGACCGACCAGAAAAATGAGATCGAGGTCATTCACAAAGAACTTACCGACAGCATCCGTTATGCCGAAAGAATTCAGGAAGCTGTTCTTCCCGGTGAACTTTATTTAAAAGACAAGATCAAAGGGGAATTCTTTATTCTTTTTAAACCAAAAGATATTGTTTCGGGTGATTTTTATTATGTGGAGCAAAGAAGGAACTGGTTACTGATAGCTGTTGCAGATTGCACAGGGCATGGTGTTCCCGGCGCGTTCATGAGCTTGCTGGGTATCTCTTTCCTGAACGAGATAATTGCAAAAGATGAGATACAAACCGCAGGTCATGTCCTGGACGAACTAAGGGATCATGTTATCTATTCGCTACAACAAAAAGGCATCACAGGAGAACAAAAGGACGGAATGGACATATCCTTTGTTGCAATAAATACAGTGACAAATGAATTGCAGTTTGCGGGGGCTAATAACCCACTTTACATTATTAAAAAACAGAACATAGCAGCAGTGGCAGCAGCAGCAGCAGGGAGTGGAGAGAACGAACTGAAAACTGCCGGTGCCGCTGCAACTGCCGCTAACGACTGTGGACTGATCGAAATAAAGGGAGACAAAATGCCCGTAGCAATTCATGACAGTATGAACAACTTCACCAATCATATCATACAATTACAAAAAGGAGGTATTATTTATCTGATGAGTGATGGATTCGAAGACCAGTTCGGGGGCCCGAAAGGCAAGAAATTCCTCTCAAAGAATATTTTGCAGTTACTTAGTGAGAATAGCCACAGGCCTATGAAAGAACAAAGGGATATCTTAAACAATACTCTTGAGGACTGGAAGAATAATTATGGAATAAAATATGAACAGACTGATGACATCACTATTCTGGGTATAAAATCCAAACAAACCCAAACACACCCAACAC
>CAZEWB010000255.1:0-5849 GCA_964515655.1 uncultured Bacteroidales bacterium | reverse complement strand
GTGTTGGGTGTGTTTGGTTTTTTTTTTTCAAAAGAATTTTTAAAAAATCCGAAATTTCATTAAATAAATATTAATAAAAAAACAAGAAAAAAAAAAGAAAAACAATAAAAAAAATGAATAAAATATCTAATAAATAAAAAAATGAATTTCGTCATATTGCTTTTTCATTGATTTTGAGATTACAGTTTATGTCCTCAAGACAGACTTGAAATCGCAAATTGAGATTTCAAGTTATAGCAGAAAATATTTTAAGGTCGCAAAATGCGTCCTTAAAGAAATGAATTGTAAATTTACATTTTGAATAAAATCTTTATGGAAAAGAAAAATCAAACAAGCGTAGTTACAATCCCCGATGAAATAGTGATGGGTAAAATATACTTAATAAGGGGTCAAAAGGTAATGTTGGATAAAGATTTAGCAGAACTTTACGGTGTAGAAACAAAGCGATTAAAAGAGCAAGTTAGACGAAATATTGAACGGTTCCCTGATGATTTTATGTTTGAACTATCATCTGAAGAATATCAAAATCTTAAAGATCAACTCGGTCAACTAGGACGTGGTGAACATTCCAAATATTCTCCATTTGCTTTTACAGAACATGGAGTTCTTATGCTATCAAGTGTTTTAAACTCAGATAGAGCAATAAAAGTGAACATACAAATAATGCGGGTTTATATACGTATCCGCGAAATGATAATGTTAAATAAAGATATTTTGCAACGTTTAGTAGGTATAGAAAGAAATTTATCCGATCAGGATAATAAAATAATGCTGATTTTTGAATACCTGAAACAGTTTGAAGAATCTAAACAACATGAATTGAAACAAGCCAACCGTAAGCGCATAGGATTTAAAACGGGAAATAACAAATAAAAGAAGTACCTTAATAAAAATATTTTCATATGAAATCTCTGTTGAATTTAAAATACAAAAAAGAATTTTTTTGCAGAATTCTGCTTCCTGCATTCTTCGTATTGATTACAATCATCAATGCTGGTGCTGCCACTGTTGACCATTCAACAGCCCGTAAAGCAGCCCTGAATTTTCTTCAGGTAAAATGCGGGATAACCGGCGTTGTTGAATTTACCGACATTCTTGAATTGAAAGAGAACGGCGATACAGAGATATATCTTTTCTTTTTCAAGAATGGTTTTGTTGCAGTAACCGGCGATGACAACTATTCTCCTGTAATTGCATATTCAAACGAAGGAATGATGCCTGCAAATAATATCCCCCCTGCTTTTCAGGCATGGTTACAGGCATACAGCAGAACTATCTCAGAAATGAAGAAACAGAATATCGTTAGTACAATTAACCAGTCTAAATGGAATTCACTGCTTTCAGGACAATACAGTCCCAAAGGAACAAAGCAGGTACTTCCATTATGCACAACACGATGGGATCAGGGTTGCTATTATAACGAACTCTGTCCTTACGACACACTCGGCCCATGCGACCACGCAGTTACCGGTTGTGTTGCAACAGCAATGGCACAGGTAATGAAATTCTGGAATTATCCTGCAACAGGCACAGGTAGTCACACCTACACTTCATATTGGTACGGTCCGTTAACTGCTGATTTCGGTTCAACTACCTACGACTGGCTTTCAATGCCCGACAGCGTAGGAGTTTCCAGCCCCGCAGTTGCAACTCTCATGTATCATTGCGGCGTTGCTGTAGAAATGGATTATGCTGCAACATCATCAGGCAGCTGGCTGCAAACCGACCCGCTGTGTGATTATTTTTCGTATTCACACAACATGCATATTGAATGGGACGACTGGTACAGTCCTGCTGAATGGATCGCTCTTCTGAAATCAGAAATAGATTCAGGCAGACCGATGATATATGCCGGCCAGCCTCACGACACACTGCCTTTTCCCGGCCACGCCTGGGTCGTTGACGGTTACGACGACAGCGACTTCTTCCACTTCAACTGGGGATGGGGAAGTTCAGGCGCATACTGCGAAATGGAAAATTTCTTTTTTGCATACCATAACGAAGCTATTTGCGGAATGATGCCTGTGGCCAATTGCGATATCACTGTAAAACAACTGAACTGGCCGGTTCATAAGACCTTCACTGCGCCGGAACCCGTTAAAGTTACAGTCTCTAATTATTTCAATACAACGCTTAACGACATCCCTCTTGCATATCAGGTTGATGGTGGAACAATTTTCCGCGACACATTATTCGGTCCCCTCGCTCCGAATACAGACACAGTTTTTACTTTCTCGCAGAATTTCGATTTTTCACCTTCTCCCGGACATTTTTATGAAATAAAGACATTTTCCGAACTCCCCTGCGATGCATACAAAGCTAACGATACATTAATTTCATTAATTGAAAACATTGCCTGCACTCCTCCGCCTTATTCAAACGGTTTCGAGCCTGCAGAATCACAGAACGGCTGGTTCATCGAAAATGTAAACAACGATTACTATACATGGTATAATTACTCCGTTGGCGGGCATAGCGGTCCCCACGCTCTGGGCTGCCAGGTTCCGTCCGATACAAGCGCTGACGACTGGCTTATTTCCAGGTGTATTTATCTTGAAGCCGGTAAGGTCTATAAATTATCGTTCTGGTATAACGCAGCGACTTTATACGTCTCAAACGACCTCGCTGTTTTTATAGGCAACGAGCCACTTTCAACTTCAATGTCTACTGAACTTATCTCACTGCATGATATCTCAACTTACATTTTTGAGCAGGCAGAAGTTTATTTCACTGTACCAACTGACGGCAGCCGGTATTTCGGCTGGCATTGTTACAGTGCAGAAGGAAATTATGGCGTATCAATTGACGACATTATGATAACCGAACAGACAGCCCCGGATGCGGGAGTTACTGCATTAGAATCTCCGGTAAGCACCTGCGATCTCGGAATGGAAAATATTGACATTATTATCCGCAATTTTTCTTCCCAGCCACTCACAGATATTCCGGTATCATACACAATTAACGGCGGAAGCGCAATAAACGAAATAATTCCCGGAACCATTGCTCCCGGCGAATTCCATAGTTATACATTTTCATTACAGGCAGATCTTTCGGCTTCCGGGGATTACACAATTAAGGTTTTTACTTCATCACCCGGAGATACTCTTAACCTGAACGATACACTTACAGTTACTGTCCACAATACACTTAGCCCTGCGCTTCCCTACTCCATGGGCTTTGAACCGGCTGATGACTATTCCGACTGGAAGGTCATTAATGTAAACGGAGACGGGTACACC
This sequence comes from uncultured Bacteroidales bacterium, assembly GCA_964515655.1. Classification (GTDB taxonomy): domain Bacteria; phylum Bacteroidota; class Bacteroidia; order Bacteroidales; family GWA2-32-17. Next base: position 2,607 of record CAZEWB010000255.1, on the reverse strand, counting down.
TGGAATTATTTTTCTACCGGAGGAGCAAGTCAGCCATGGTGTGCAAGATATGACTACAGCTCGATGATTGCAGCAAACGACTGGATAGTGTCGAAATGCATTCTTCTTGAGTCATCAAAAACATACCGCTTATCATTTAAGACAAAGATCGAATACTACCAGTGGCCCGAAAATCTTGCCGTTTATTACTGCACTACTCAGGATACAACTGCTTCTGCAGGATTGATAATTGACATGCCGGGTCTTTTAAATATGAGTTACGTCCAGAGCCAGCCGCAATTCTCTGTTCCGGCTGACGGTTATTACTATATCGGATGGCATTGCTACAGCGACCCTGTAATGTTCAACCTTTACCTCGACGATATTTATCTTGAGGATTATACAAACGGGACTTCGCCTGAAGATCTTTTTGCAGGTGCAAATGTATTTCCACAGCCCTTTTGCGATCAGTTAAATGTCATTCTTCCTGAAAATACAAACGGAACGGTAAATATTAGCCTTGAAACAATTCAGGGAAGATCATTACTGAAAACAAAAGTAAACGGCAGCGAAGTAAAGATAAATACAGCAGATCTGGGAGATGGGATTTATATTCTTAAAGTCAGCGATGAAAAGGGATCCAGTAGTTTTAAAGTCGTTAAATACAGCAAATAATTTCTGACATTCCATCGTCCGCAGCGCAGCAAGGACATGGAATCGTCAGAAAAGGAGATTTATTAAAATGATCAGACAAATAAAACTCAGCGAAACCATTCTTTACGTATGCGATCAGGAAGCCAGTTGCAACTTCTACAAGAAATTATTCCGTAAAGAACCCGATCTGAATGTTCCCGGAATGACAGAGTTTATTATTTCTGACACCTGCAAACTGGGTTTGATGCCAAACAAAGGTATCGCAAAAATACTGGGAGATAAAACCCCACACCCCGAGACAGGAACCGGAATCCCACGATGCGAACTCTACTTTTATGTTGATGACATTAAACTGGAATTTGAAAACGCTGTAGAATCCGGGGCCAAACTTATAAGCCCTATCGAAGACAGGAACTGGGGCGACAGGGTGTGCTACTTTTCAGATCCGGATGGTCATGTTATTGCGTTTGCGGGGAAAAATATAATTTAATGTTCCCCAAGAAGAAACACACTACCCGCCTCCAACTTTTGTGTCAAGGTACTGCTTTTTTGGCATTTGTATTTGCTGGTGTTATACACAGGGCAAGTCAGGCAATTAATTATTTGCATTTTACAGTTTCCGGATAATTAGCAAATCGTTCAATCATTTCATGAAAGGCTTTATTATCTTCCACTCCTATGCCTAAAAATAATTTTTCTAAATCCGATTTGTTTTGTTCCCTGTTATAAGGCTTGAAATATTGTATGACATCCTCTCCATTTGATAGATCCGTGTGAATGTCAAGCATCATAGCCGGTTTTTTGCATGAAAAATCAATCGAAGAAAAATCCAGGTGCTTAACATCAGTATCTTTATTGGTTCGGTAGTACATAATCATTTTATTAACATCAAAAACCATTGACCATCGGGTGTTGCCATAATCAAACTGCTTTAAAATATCGAAAGCATAATTGACACCTGATTCAGATGGATTTTGTTTGGCATATTCAAGCATTTTGGCGCCATGTTCAAACCGATAATCATGTGATTTATTTTTTAAATCAATGTCCCTGTTTCCTCCGTAGCCTTTATATAATTTTAAACTATCCAAATCAGTAGCATAACTATTGTTGCACAATAACTTAACGGGGTTTTCGTCGTTTCTGTAAATAACAGGGTTGCCATTTATAAATTCAATTATGGCCTGATTTCCATTTTTATCGGTAACGAAAAAATGCCAATTAAAAAACATACCATCCAGTGTAAATTCCGATACACAATTTACCACCTCATCTACACTCGAAAAACTATCTAGTATATATTGAAGCCAAAGTGTTACAATCATATTTGGTTTATTCGGATTTACCGGATATTGATGATTTCGGTATAAAGTCATTTCACCAACATACAAACCGGCCTCATTTAATCCCCCATCAATAAACTCACGCCCCAAAATATTATAGGTTACCGAACCATACTTTGAAACCCATTTAAATTTTGGTATCGAGTCGTTTATACCGTCCCAAAGCTCAGTAAAGCCGATGCTTTGTTTTTGAAGCCCTCTTCTATTTATATAAATCTGCCCTGGTACGTCCATATTCTCATCAAGACTATGTCCGATCAAAAAACTTTTTTCATTACAAATCATAAATGTGGAGCAACCTGATGTCGGTAAGCTATATATTAACAGAAGAACAGTTAATATACTAATTATCTCTTTTTTCATATCCGTTTTTAAATAAGACGATCATAGGTCATTATTTGTTACAAAATCTTTTGAGGTTTATTAAATCTGAATGATATTGTTTTTACACAAAAATACTTCAATGAAAACCATTATAAACTTTCCGCCTTGTGTATAACTCGTTTATATGTATGGTAATCCGTATATTATTTTTATGTAAAAAAAAAAAAACGCGTTGCTGTAAAAGTTTTTTTATAAACGGGTTAGCGGCGACACTGAAATATAAAAAAATTGAATAAAATATAATTTT
>CAZEWB010000254.1:0-5860 GCA_964515655.1 uncultured Bacteroidales bacterium | reverse complement strand
ACCGCCTGCATAACATGCGGACAATAGAGGCGCTCCCGGAATACAAGCAGGCAAAGATCGCCGCCGAGACATTATATATATATGCACCATTGGCACACCGGCTGGGTCTGTATACCATCAAAACAGAACTCGAGGACCTTTGTTTAAGGGTACAGCAGCCTGTTATCTATAATGAAATTAAACGTAAACTGTCCGAAAGCGCTGCAGAACGTCAGCTTTACATTAACCGGTTCTGCCAGCCGATAATTCAGAAACTGGACGAAAGCAAAATAGAATATTCCATTTCCGGCAGGCCAAAATCGGTATATTCGATATGGAATAAAATGAGCAAGAAGAACGTAAGTTTCGATGAGATCTACGATCTTTTTGCTATAAGAATCATTTTTGAACCTTCCGAATCTCAGCCGGAAAAGAACCAGTGCTGGAACACATACAGTCTTGTAACCGACATATATCAACCTAAGCCTGACAGGCTGCGGGACTGGGTAAGCACCCCAAAGGCAAACGGCTACGAGGCGCTTCATACAACAGTTATGGGTCCTGACGGCGAATGGGTGGAAGTACAGATCCGTTCGCGCCGTATGGACGAAATTGCCGAAAAAGGATATGCCGCTCACTGGAAATACAAGGGAGCTACGGATGATGAAAGTGAACTGGACAGGTGGATAAAACGGATAAGCGAGATGCTCGAAAATCAGGAGGTCGACGCCATTGAGTTCCTTGATGAGTTTAAAATGAACCTGTTTGCTTCCGAGATCTTTGTTTTCACGCCAAAGGGTCAGCTCCGCCGCCTCCCCAAACGTTCAACCGCCCTTGACTTTGCATATGATGTCCACTCAGCTATAGGCGACAACGCAATAGGGGCTAAAGTAAACCATAAACTTGAGCCTCTCGGTCATATTCTTCAAAGCGGTGATCAGGTGGAAATACTTACCAGCGAAACCCAGATTCCGCAGAAAGAATGGCTCGAAATGGTTAATACCGCCAAGGCAAAAGCAAAGATCAAAGAACATTTTAAAAACGATCGCCGACAGAAAATTGATGAAGGCAAAATATTGCTCGAAGGAAAATTCCAGGAGTTCAACATCCCTATAAATTCTCAGACCTTCCGCAGGATAATGAACTATATGCACACTTACTCAAAAGAAGAACTTTATTTTAAGATCGGCAACGGAGAAGTAGATTTCATCAATCTTAAAAAGGCTGTTAACAGAAAAAGCCGGAGCAAATGGGTAAGATACTGGCAGATACAGATATCGAAAACCACCTCACGTCTTCCCCTGCTTAAGAAAAGCGGCGAGACGCCTGCAGCAACAGAGGCCACTGTTACTCCTTCAAAAAATTCTCCGCTTTCGATCGAAGAAAATCTTGAACAGAAAAACGTAAGTATAGCCAAATGCTGCAATCCCATTCCCGGCGACCAGGTAATTGGCTTTATGAACGATGAGAACATGGTAGTGATCCACAAAAAATCATGTAACTACGCCGTCCGCCTTATGTCAAGTTTCGGCCACAGGATCATTCCCGTAAAATGGACCGCGCAAAGAGTTCTCTCGTTCCTTGCCCGTGTCCAGCTAAACGGTATTGATAATATCGGTGTTCTTAATAATATTACCACGCTTATTTCAAAAGAACTTGATGTAAATATGCGTACAATATATTTCGACGCTCACGACGGGATCTTTGAGGGACATATAGATCTTTACGTCAAGAATACGGGACAGCTTAATGAACTCATCAAAGACATTAAAAAGATTAAAGGCATAAACAGCGTTGCAAGAGTCGAGGACTTTGAGGACGAGGTTGAGGAATAAACTTTAAATCCGAAATCCGAAGCACGAAATCCGAAATCCGAAGCATGAAACGTGAAGCCAGAAGTGTCGGAAGCCGGAAGTAGTTGCAGTTTCAGCGGCAGTGGCTGTGGTGGTGGCAGTAGCAGTATAAGTTTATCTGTGTGGAGGGGAAATCTACGGCAAAATTGGTGTTGATATTCGCTTCGCTGAAATGCGATCACACAATTGCAGACTGCCAATTGCCAATTGCAGACTGCCAACTGACAACTGCAGACTGCCGACTGCCAATTGCAGACTGCCGACTGCCAACTCCGGTCTTCCGTCACCTCTGGCGTAAGCAACATTTTGGATTTTATGCTTTGAATTTTAAGTTTGTTTGGAAATTGATGCCTGAGTATTGAAATTTCTTTTTAACCGTTTTTTATTTCTCAAAAAAATGAAACTTGCATTTTATTGTAATAATAATGTATTTTTGTTTTTCTAATCAACGTGATTATGATGAAAGGTTTTTTGCGTTCAGCGGCAGTAGTTGCATTTTTATTTTTGGTCATTAACGCCAATTCGCAACAGGTATATTCGTGGGAGGATCAGGCAAAGGAAACAGTGGTTCAGGCAGAAGAACTTTTACCCGACACCACTCAACAGGTTAATGCTTTCAAAGAGAGCCTGCAGTCGCTTGTAAGGGAAAGTTTTCAGGTTGCCGATTCATATAAACAGACTTCCGATAGTCTCCAGAAAGCCCTTACAGACCTTAATGCTATCAATGATAAATACACTGCAGAAAAGAAAAGTGATGAAAAACTTAAGCTTTATTTTCTTGGCGGGGCAGGTGCTGTCATATTTATTTTTCTGGTCGTTGCAATCATTTTCGTGGTAAGATCAGTAAAGATAGCTTCAAAATATAAAAAGGCAGCGGCGGAACTCAAAGAACTCAATTCTGCCATGGCAAGGACCAAGGAAGAAACAGGGCAGACGGTCATTAAGATTGAACGCCTTGACACTGAATTAAAGGACTGCCTCGAAGATATTAAAGCGCTTGATGGGAAGAATAAAGAACTAATCAGATCAGAGACCGACCTTAAATGTGAGAACGCAGGATTTTTGCAGCAGATAAATGAATTGAAGCAAAAACTGACGGTTTCCGAAGGAAGTTTTTCTTCAAAGACAAGTGAAATCGAAACTCTGACGCGCACTCTGCAGGACCTCAAGAATAAATTAAGCTCGATACGGGCTGAATCCGACAATCTGAAACAGGACCTTGAACTTTTGCGTAATCAGAAAGACGGTGAGATCGCGGTAATAACATCGCAGGTTGCTAAAAAAGAATCATTGATTGCTGCATGCGAAAAGGAATTGGAAACATTTAAGGCCAACACCGGAGCTGAACTTGAAGCAGCAAAAAAACTTTCAGAATCTGCCGGACCTGAAATAACCGGGTTAAGATCCGAACTTGCCGAAGCAAACAAACGCCTTGAGTTGACCGGACCGGAAATCGCTGCTTTAAAGTCCGAGCTTGAAGAAACAAAGAGCCGTTTTGCCGTTTCGGGACCTGAATTTGAGGCCTTAAAAGCCGAGAACAATTCCCTTCTGGAAAAAACAGAAATGCTTCAGAAAAATGCTGACGAAGCATTGCAGATGATCGCCCAGGGCAAATCGGTCACGGATTCTCTTCACACGGAAAAGCAGAACATGGCTGCCGAAATGACTTCGCTGTATAACCAGTCGCTTGTTCTTGAAGGAGAGAACAGATCACTTAAAGCAGAGATAGAGACTCTCAGGATGAACATCGAAAAGGAAGTCCAGGCAAGGGTGAGAATTGACCGGGAACTGGAAAAATTCGTCGAAGAACTCAAAGGATTTTTACCTCTTCCATAAAATTATAGAATTTTCTGTTGCCTATCAATAAAAATCTTATTTTTGTAAAAAAAAACGTAAAGGGATATGACACAAAGCAATGATTCGGAAACCGATAAAAACCTTGATGCTGCAAGGGAATTGATTGAACGTATTAAGCAACAATTTGGCTACGAAGCCGAAAAAATAGAGGAGTATAAAAAACAAATGTACCGCGAAAAAGATTTCGAAGTAAGCCGGTTTAAGGCATACTCAGGCCCCAGTTTTTATCTGGACAGAGCCGCTCTGGTATTCAACATTTTTATCGCCCCGGTAGGCGACAGTGTTGAATTTTTCAAACAGGAAATTTCAAAAGAACTTCCTAAGTTCGCCAACGATGATTCGAAATATGTAATTGACCTTTTTGTTAAGGTATTGGTTGAAACCCTAAAGATGGACATCGACCTTTACATCAATAAATATTCTGTAAGTACCGACGGAGAAGAATATGTTGTTGCAGTTGAATATTTAGACAAGAGTATTGCGGTGGAATGTGTATATCTTGTAAGCGACTGGTTCTATTCGATCTCGAACGATAAAAAGTTCGATTTTAAAAAGGACTGGCTGAAATTACAGGCTGATTTCGATAAGACATTATTTGGCGGACCAACTCTGTATTCTTTGATAGAAGCGGGGCTTAAACGCAACATTCCCGTTTTTTATCTTTTCGAAGAGAACCAGTACCAGTGGGGATACGGTAAAAAGCAACTTCGTGGCCGTTCTACAACTTTCCATAATGACGGAATAAAAGACACTGAATTCACAATGTTCAAAGATATGTGCGGTGAATTTCTTGAAAAATGCGGATTCCCGACACCTACAGGCGTAAACACTTTTGCCGCTGATGAAGCAGTTGCCGAATCTGTTAAAGTAGGCTACCCCTGCGTTGTAAAACCTGTTGCCGGCCATAAAGGGCAAGGTGTAACTACCGGTATCATGGATGAGGCCGGAGTGCGCGAAGCATTTCAGAAAATTGTCACGTCAGCCGAACAGGAAGGCGTTAACTTCGAAGGGGCACTTGTTCAGAAGCAGATTTACGGAACCGACCACAGGCTTCTTGCTGTCGGAGGCAAATTTGTTGCTGCTCTCGAACGCGTTCCCGCTTATGTCGACGGTGACGGAACAAACACTATCGACAAACTTATTGATATTGAAAATGCGCTTATCATCCGTCTCGACAATGCCCGTTCCCCGCTTTGCAAGATCAAAAAGGACGATAACCTGACGGAATTCCTGAAGATACAGAATCTTACTCTCGAATCTGTTCCCAAGGCAGGAGAACGTATAACGCTGCGCCGCGTGGCAAATATTTCCGCGGGCGGAGTATCAATAAATGTGACCGACAAGATTCATCCTCTTAACGTGAAGATGGTGGAAGACATAGCATCCTATTTCAATGTGCGCTGCATGGGCATTGATGTTCTGGCTGCCGACATTTCGAAGCCATGGACCGATGGCGACTTTGGTATAATTGAGATCAATGCCGGACCGGGCGTGTTCATGCACCTTGCTCCTGCTTACGGAGGTTCAATAGATGTTCCGGGACGTATAGTCCTTTCTCACTTTAAACAACCCGAAAATGCACGCATTCCCATCATTGCCGGAAATGCGATCTGCCAGGAATTTGTTGGTTTGCTCAACACTAAACTTCACGAAATAAAGCCTGAAATATTCTTTGCAAGCCTCACCGGTAAAGGAGTATTTTTCAATAATGAATATTTCTACAACAACCCAAGTCACGAAAAGAATGTAGAGAATATTCTCCGTCACCTTAAAACCGACTTTGCACTATTCACTCATACACAAGATGAAATTTACGACTATGGCACAATGCAGATCGGCGCCGACCTGATAATCCTTGATGAGCCAAGTCATGCCGAAGAAGTTGTTCTTAAGGGCCAGTTGCTTCCCGGCGGCCATATCGTAGAAATTGAAGGCGACCAGATATATCTTAAACTGGATGGCAATGTAGTGAACTCTGTATCGTTCGACCCAAAAAATCCCGACGAAAAAGACCATAAATTGCTTGTGATAATTGAACCCTTGCTTAAGGATCTGGTTCACAAATACGATTTTTAACCACAAAAAAGAGGCTTTATCAAAAGTATGTATTTACCAATTTCAGCGACTTTTTGCCCCGACCCTAAAGGGTGAAAGTCGCTGAAAATCAGCCC
>CAZEWB010000253.1:0-5891 GCA_964515655.1 uncultured Bacteroidales bacterium | reverse complement strand
CCGGGCCTGCATTTCTTCGAGCGCCTGAGTCTTATCTTCGTTGAACATGCTGTCCTTACACTCAAGAAGTATTTTCGCGTAATAAAATGCTTTTGTATAGTTTCCCAACAATTCGTATGCTTTTACCAGTTGCTGCGAGGCAAGGCTTTTCCACGGCATAGCCTCTATTTCATCAGCGATATCGAATGCATTTGTACCGTAATCAACCGCCTTTTTCAGGAAGATCGCCCTTTGTGAATTTGATGCAGGAAGGCTGTCGGCCATTTTAACATTCAGGTCAGCCAGGTTACCATAGACCATAGTAAGTCCACGCTTTTCGTTCAGATCATAGCAGAGTGCCAATGCTTTATTGTAAAATTCAAGAGCTTTCTTATGGTCTCCAAGATCTGTGCTGACAATGCCCATGTTGTTGTAACAGTTGTACAATCCCCTTTTTTCTCCAAGCTTTTCGTAGAATTCCATTGCCTTCCGGTAATATTCGATCGCTTCGGTGTATTTACCCTGATCGGCAAGAATATTCCCGATGTTGTTGTTACTTCCGGCGGCATCCTTTGTGTTGCCGAGTTCCTCATGTATCTTAAGCGTTTTTCTGAAGTATTCTATCGACTTTTCATGATTTCCCTGATTCCACTGAACAATACCTAAATTATTGTAACATGATGCCATTCCCGGCTTATCTCCCATATCTTCCTTGATCTTCAGCGCTTTCAGGAAAAACCCGACCGCTTTGTCGAACCGGCCCTGATCACTGTGAACATTGCCAATATTATTATATGCTGTGGAAATGATGCTCTTATCGTCAAGTAATTCGCCAAACAACAGAGATTTTTCAAAATGCATTATGGCCTCATCGTAATTGCCGATATAATCGAAGTTGTGACCTATCAAAGTATGACAATTGGACATACCTTCTTTCCCCTGCCTTGCAAGCGCTGTGTCCTTCAGATCAGATATTTCGTGATATACAATATATGCCATCCGGAAATAACGTATGGATTCCTCGTATTCGAATTTGTTCCTGAAGAGAACGCCGTATTGTTTTAATGCATGTGCCTTGTATAGTTTGTAACGACACTGTTCGTTGAAGGGAACATTCTTTGCTGACAGTTTCTTTTCAGTAAGATCAAGGGCTGACTGAATATAAATAAGAGATGAATCGGACTTCAGGGAACGATACACATCGCTGAGTTCGATCATTAACCTTACCCTGGATGTATCGTGCTTTGCCGAATTATATTCACTTTTAAGAGAATCGAGTCTGCGGCTGGCCTGTGCATTTATATTTACTGAAACAAATAATATAATACACACAAGAACAACAATTCGTAAATAAATTCTCTTTAAAAACATTGCCTTAAATGAACTATAAAACTCAAATATACGAAAGTAATATTTTCTTTAGACACGAATTACACGAATTTACACGAATTATCATATAATAATTCTAAAGAAGATATTGAGAAATTGTAATTATATCCTTATCCCCATAACAGTTATATCATCCGTCTGTTCGTATTTGCCTTTCCACTCTTCGAAAGAAGTTTTCAGAATTTCACTTTGTTCTCTCATAGGCTTTTCTGATACTTCCACAAACAATTCTTTCAGCCGTTTTATCATGAACTTTTTATTCTTTGGTCCGCCGAACTGGTCGGGATATCCGTCTGTCGTTAGGTACAAACAATCACCTTTCTGCAACTGAATTTCGTTAGTGGTAAAGGGCTTCATGTTTATGTGTATGGCAACGGGCTGGGGGTCGGGCTTTAGTTCAGTCAGTTGGCAGTTGGCAGTTGACAGTTGGCAGTCCTTTCCCGCATTGCCTACTGCCAATTGCCCACTGCCGACTATATAAAGAGGATTATTAGCTCCCGAGAACTGAAGTGTCAGTGTTTTTGTATTCAGCACACAAAATACTATGTCCATCCCGTCCTTTTGTTCTCCGGATATACCTTTTTGCTTAAGAGCTTCGATAATTGAATTGCGTAGATGGTCAAGGACTTCTCCTGTCTTTGTCACTTCTTTTTTTCGAACAATTTCGTTCAGAAAAGATATTCCCAGCATACTCATAAAAGATCCCGGCACACCATGACCGGTGCAATCAGCAACCGTTATTATAAGCATTTCGTTTATTCGGGTTGCCCAGTAAAAGTCGCCGCTTACTATGTCTTTGGGTCTGAAAAACACAAAGAAGTCTGCAGTTGGCAGTCCACAGTCTGCAATTTGTGAGTCGGATTGCCGACTGCCGGTTGCCGACTGCCGACTAAAAAGAACAATACTGAGGTCTGGCAACATAGCTTGCTGTATGCGTTTGGCGTAGGTGATACTATCGGTGATCTCCTTTTTCTGTTCTTCGATATGTTCCTTTTGCTCGGTCACAAGGTCGCGCTGGGCAGCTATCTCGTCCCTCTGGGCTTCAATCTCATCGCGCTGGGCAGATATCTCTTCGTTAGCCTGCTGAAGGTTATTATTTTTAATTTCGATCTGTAGTTTCTGTTCTGCAAGTATTATATTGGCTTTCTTTTTCTGTATAAAAAGACGGAAGACCACAACCGAAAACACAAGGATAATTACAAATCCCAGGATAAAGGCCATAAGCACTATCTTTTGCTTTTTTTTCTCCTCTTCAACTTTCGCCATCCGGAGATTTTTTATTTCCATTGCTTTAACATAAGCAATACTGTCGGTAGCCGATTTTTTCTCATATTCATAACGGGCCTGCTGCTTCATTGCCTTTTTGAAGTTATCTTCGTTGGCAATACTGTCGCGCATTTTAATTTCAAGCTCGTAGTATTCAAGCGCCTGTTTATAATTTCCCATCTTCAGATATATATCCTTTAACAAAGACGACGTTTTCCTTATATCTGACGGAAATCCGAGTTCCAATGCAAGCTTATGTGCCTTTTCGGCAAACTGTTTTGATTTTTCTGTTTTATTCTGTCTTAAAAAAATAATGCCAATGTTTTTTAATGATGATGAGATGCCCTTTTTATCTCCTGTTTCTTCATTAATTTTAAGCCCTTTTTGATAATAGACAAGCGCTTTTTCGCAGTCATTTCGGGACAAATACAAATAGCCGATATTATTAAGAGAATATGCTATTCCCTTTTTATCATCAATTTCTACCCTGATTTTCAGGCTTTTTTCATAATATTCCATTCCTGCAGATTCGTTACCCATGTCAATAAAGACCGCCCCGATATTATTAAGCGAATAAGCAATTCCGCTTTTATCGCCCAGTTCTTCTCTGATATTTAAACATTTTTTATGATACTCCAGCGCCTTTTGTAAATCTCCCTGATCGTGATATACTGTTCCTATATTATTTAACGACTGAGCCATTCCCTTCCTGTCGTCTATTTCTTCTCTTATTTTCAAACTTCTGTCGAAATAATTCAGAGCATTTGCAATGTCACCCTGACTGTTATAAATATATCCAATGTTATTTAATGTAAGAGCTATTCCCTTTTTATCCCCGGCTTCTTTCTGAACAACAATGCTTTTATTATAGTATTCTATTGACTTAGAAATATTCCCCAGGTTATTATACGCAACGCCAATGTTATTAAGTGCAAGCGCCACCCCTTTCTTGTTGCCGATCTCCTCGTGGATCTTATTGCATTTGAAAAAATATTCCAAACTTACATTATAGTCTCCTTTAATTAAATATATGTATCCTATATCATTCAGTGAAAGGGCCAATTGTTTTTTAACACTGTCGGTGTTGACATAACCCGGATTTGAGGCCAGTAATTTTTCAGCCAGTCCCTTCGCAATCTTTTCCATAATAAGAGCAGAGTCCGGATCGCTTAAACATATTTTTTCTCCCAGTATGATATATGCTTTTATTCTTACAGTATCATGTTTGGCGTTTTTAATTACCTGATTTAAAGAGTCAATGATCTTTTCATTCTGCGCATTTATAACAGATGACAAAGCAAATATGATCAATAGAATAATTAGCTTAAATATCGATTCAATAGCTTTCATTTTATCTTCAAGTGCACTTTATATTTAGCATATCTTTATTCCCAATATCGTAACATCGTCCACCTGCTCAAGCGACCCTTTCCATTCTGTAAACAATTTCTCAAGCAAGTCCTTCTGATTGGCCATTGGCTGTTGGCCATTAGCCATTAGTAGGTCTTTGAGTTGTTTGTATTTGAATTTTTTACCTGCAGGGCCGCCAAACTGGTCTGCAATACCATCGCTGAAAAGATAAATGCAATCGCCCTTTTGCAGTTGGTGTGTATGCAGTGTAAATGCGTCCATGCGCTCGTGGATGCCGATGGGCATTTTGTCGGGCTTCAGTTCCGTCAGTTGGCAGTTGGCAGTTGACAGTTGGCAGTCCTCTCCCGCATTGCCGACTGCCGACTGTGAACTGCCGACTATATAAAGCGGATTATTGGCTCCCGCAAACTGCAACTCAAGAGTATCAAGATTGATGGTGCAAAGGGCTATATCCATCCCATCGCGCTGGTTGGTGCCGGATTCCTGTTTTAATGACCGGATTATTTCCTTTCGGAGTTTTTTAAGAATTACGTCGGGTTGTGAAATATATTCTTTAACCACTATCTCTTTAAGAAATGACATTCCCAGCATGCTCATAAAAGCGCCGGGGACACCGTGTCCGGTACAGTCTGCAACGGTCACAATAAGCAGATTTTCCTGTTTGGCCACCCAGTAAAAGTCGCCGGACACAATATCTTTTGGCTTATATAAAATAAAATAGTCGGCAGCCGGCAGTCGGCAGTCGGCAATTCGCGGGTCGGATTGCCTACTGTCAATTGCCAACTGCTGACTGAAAAAAACATTCCCCAGGTCAGGCAGCATCGCCTGCTGTATCCTCTGTGCGTAACGGATACTTGATGTTTGTTCTTCGTGAATGAATTCTATATGTTCTTTCTGTTCGGCAAGGACATCCCGCTGCGCTTCGATCTCGTCGCGCTGAGAAATAATTTCTTCGTTCTGCTGTTCCAGGGAAACGTTCTTTTGCCGTATTTCCAGAGTAGCGTCAGCAATGCGCTGTTCCAAAACTCTCTGTCGTTTTTTAAGGACGGATATTCTTATCGAGTATATTGAAAAAAGCAATATCACAATAAACGATATATAAATCGCCCTGAACCACCAGGTTTCCCACCACGGCTTCATTATTGAAAACGGATAAGTAAATGGAACTTCCGAGCGTATCCCGTTTTCGTTTATAGCAAACACCTCCAGACAATAATCCCCCGGCGGAAGATTCGAATATTTAATTTCATAAGTATTTACAGGTGGTGAAAAGTTCTCATCGAATCCCTTTAGTCGATATGAAATTCTGCACAGGTCAAAGTGATTCAGGTTTATTGCCCGTAAACAAAACGTAAGGTTATTATAATTATAACTGAACGATGGATCTGCCGGTATCCCTGATATCCGCGAACTGTCACTTACCTTTACAAAGCCACTATCTGTAAGGTTTTTCCAATTCAATGAGTTAAAATCTTTTTTGATATCAAACAATTCAACCGGAGGCACTATCCTGTTGAACTGCTCAGGCTTCGGGTTAAAACTTACAAGGCATTGTCCAGTTCCGACAAATATTTTTCCGTCATCAACAAGGCAGGAATTCGTTAAACAGTTATATCCCGAAAAGCCTGATTCGTTGTTATAGTACTTAATATAATATTCCATAAAGCGGGGAAGTGACAACTGCTGCTTTTCCAATGAAACGGGAATAAGTTTTAGTATGCCATTCCATAAACCTATAAAAACGCTTCCATCGTCCGAAGAGAAAACCGATTCGATGTTTACTGCAGAAGTTGATCCGAAGCCGGTCATTTTAATATACCCGCCGGATGACCTGACCCACAAGCCTGACCCCGCAGTTCCCAGCCACATACGGTCTTTATTATCGA
>CAZEWB010000252.1:0-5896 GCA_964515655.1 uncultured Bacteroidales bacterium | reverse complement strand
TGTGTTGGGTGTGTTTGGGTTTTTTGGGCGAACTGTAGTTTATCAAGAAAATCCTGGATATTGACATTAATGAACGATTCGAGGTTATATGAAGTCAGTGTGATACGATGATCTGTGACCCTGTTCTGCGGCCAGTTGTAAGTACGGATCTTTGCCGAACGGTCTCCTGTAGAGACCATGGTTTTACGCTTTGCAGTGATCTCTGCCAGGTATTTCTGATACTCCAGGTCGTACAGTCTTGTCCTTAGTATCGACAGTGCTTTTTCGTTATTTTTTATCTGGCTCTTTTCGTCCTGCATGGAAACTACAATGCCGGTAGGAATATGGGTAAGCCTTACTGCTGAATACGTAGTATTGACCGACTGGCCACCCGGTCCGCTGGAACAGAAAGTTTCCTTTTTAACATCACTCATGTTCAGGTCTATGTCAAATTCATCAGCTTCAGGAAGAATAACCACTGTAGCGGCAGAAGTATGCACTCTGCCCTGTGTTTCTGTTTGCGGTACGCGCTGTACACGATGCACTCCGGATTCGAATTTAAGCACGCCATATGCTCCGTCGCCTACGACCTTTGCAATAATTTCCTTATATCCGCCTACAGTTCCTTCGGTAAAACTTGTAACTTCAAGTTTCCACCGCCTCGATTCGCTGTAATGCTGGTACATCCGGTACAGGTCACCTGCGAACAAACTGGCTTCATCGCCTCCGGTCCCGGCCCTGATCTCAAGAACAGCATTTTTATCATCCTGGGGATCTTTTGGGAGAAGAAGCAACTTAATTTCTTCCTCCATCCCGGGTATCTGCTGCAGGCAACTGTCTATTTCGGCCTTTGCCATCTCGCGCATTTCATCGTCTTTCTCATTCGAAAGAATTTCCTTGGAAGAACTGAGGTTCTCTATCAGCAGTTTGTATTTATTATAAGCCTCAACGATAGCTGTCAGGGATTTGTATTCCTTCTTCAGAGAAATATATTTTTTTAAGTCCGACATTATATCGGGAGCAATAAGTTCCTGTTCGATCTGGCAGTACCTGTTTTTTACTGCTTCGAGTTTTGTAAGAATAAGATTGTTTTCCATAGATCAATAAACAAAATTTCCGTTTACGGTTTTAATTGTAAGTTTTTTCCCTTTAAATGGCTCGCAGTGGCCGATGACCTCAGCATCAATTCCCATAGACCTTGCAACAGATATGATCTCAGAAGCATTTTGCTTCGAAATGTACACCTCCATTCTGTGCCCCATATTGAAAACCTGGTACATTTCCTGCCACGATGCCTGCGACTGGAACTGAATAACTGAAAACACCGTAGGCAAAGGGAAGAGATTATCCTTTATTACATGCATATTCCCGACAAAATTCATGACCTTGGTCTGCCCTCCTCCGGTACAGTGGATAAGACCGTGAATCTCCGGGCGATACTTTCCAAGCAGTTCTTTTATCAGCGGAGCATAGGTCCTGGTGGGTGAAAGAAGCATTTTTCCGGCAGTCATTTCTATCCCGCTGATAACTTCGGAAGTATTTAGTTTTCCTGAATAAACCAGTTCAACGGGAATTGCCCGATCGTATGATTCGGGATATTTTTCCGAAATGGTTTTATTAAGTGTTTCGTGGCGTGCAAAAGTAAGACCGTTGCTGCCTATGCCGCTGTTATATGTTTTCTCCCAATTTGCCTGACCATACGAAGCAAGGCCTATTATCACATCATCGTCTTTTATTCCTGAAGCAGAGATCACTTCACTGCGTTTCATCCGGCAAACCACTGTACTGTCGACAATGATAGTACGGACAAGGTCGCCCACGTCAGCTGTTTCACCGCCGGCCAGTATACAGTCAATGCCAAGCACGGTAAGCTCGCTGCAAACTTCATTAAAGCCTTCGATAACCGATGAGATAACTTCACCCGGAACAAGGTTTTTATTTCTGCCAATTGTTGATGATACAATAAAAGGCCCCGTAGCGCCAACACAAAGCAGATCATCGATATTCATAACTACGGCATCCTGAGCAATATCCTTCCATACCGAAGTATCGCCTGTTTCTTTCCACACCACATACGCCAGCGATGATTTTGTCCCGGCGCCGTCAGCGTGTACAATATTGCAGTATGCATCGTCATTACAAAGATAGTCGGGAAGGACTTTGCAAAAAGAACCGGGAAAAAGGCCCTTGTCTAATTTGCTTACTGCCTTATGCACATCTTCTTTTTTACCCGAGACTCCTCTTTTAAGATACTTATCGTTCATTAGTATTTATTTAATAAAAACGTTCCGGCAATATGATTACCGGAACGTTTAAATATGTTTGACAAGCTAATACTGGTCTTCGTTATCTTCGTTTTCCTGATTTACAGGAACGTTCTGCGGGACATTAACAGGCTTCTTGGGAATATAATCAGTACGAAGCACCCTGAATTCAGTACGGCGGTTTATCTGATGTGCTGCTTCCTGTTCCTCTATAGTTGACAGGCCTTTAATAAAAGATTCTGTCAGCACAGTTCCTTCAGCAAGGAAGCCGGCATAACGTTCAGCATTATTTTTGTTTACGACATTTGGTTTTTCTTCACCATAACCTTTTGCAATCAGACGTTCGGGTTCAATTCCTTTTTCGATAAGATAGTTTACAACTGATTCAGCACGTTTCTGGGATAATTCAAGATTGTATTTATTATCTGAACGGAAGTCGGTATGCGAACCAAGTTCAATAACAATATTCGGGTTTTCATTTAGGGTTATGACGAGTTTGTCGAGAGCAGCAAATGATTCCGGGCGCAGATCCCATTTATTAAGATCGTAGAAAATGTTTTCGAGTTCGATAGGTTTCTCGATTGCTTCAAGGCAGATATCAAGTTTGAATTCTTTGTTTTCTTCGATGTTCTTGGTTGACTCTCCGCCACGACCGTTCAGGTAATTCTGTTTTTCGGCAACGATCTGATAGTCGACACCTGGTTCAAGTTTAAATTTATACGACCCGTCAGCTTCAGAAAGCATTTCCTGTGTTAAGCCGTCGCTGCCTTTAAGAACGACTTTAGCTCCGGGAAGTATGCCTTCGGATTTGCAATCGGTAATGATACCTGAGATGTAGAATTCGAGTGCCGGAAGGTAGAAGTAATAAATATCATCACCGCCCTTACCACCTACACGGTTTGATGTAATGAAGCCGCTTTCTTCGTTACCCTGAAAAATGATAGCGAAATCATCAGCGGAAGAGTTGATGGGATAACGCATATTACGTACTTTCCATTTGCCTGTCTGTGCGTTAGGGGTTGCTTTAAAAATATCGAGTCCGCCCATACCTACATGATAATCGGAACTGAAAAATAGTGTGCCATCGGGACGGATATGAGGATAAACTTCATTCCCGGGAGTATTGATGTCCGGACCCATATTAATAGGATCGGGTAAAAAAGGACCTGATTTTTTCTCACGGCGCAGCATCCAGATATCTTTTCCGCCATATCCACCCGCCATATCAGCTGCAAAGTAGAGAATCATTTCATCGTCGCTTATTGCAGGATGACCAACAGAAATACTGTCGCCGACACCTGTAATTACTATCTCGGTTGCTTCACCCCAGCCTGTGCCTTTTTTGACAGCCATGTCGATTTTGCAGCCCATATTCCTCTTCTTGACAACTTTACAACGGGTGAAATACAATGTGTTTCCTTTAAGGTTAAGTGAAGATGCTCCTTCATCGTCGGTTGTATTGATTTCAGGTCCCAGCGGTGTAGCTTCACTCCATTTATCTTTACGGTCCTGAGCGGTTTCCCATAAATCAGTAAACCCTGAACCTGTAACTGCATGAACCATATTTCCTGTTGAACCTGCACGGTTAGAAGAAAAATACAGGACTTTATAGTCTTTTTTAGCGAACACCGGGCAGAAATCCTGGTCCTTTGAATTGAATAAAGCCATATTTTCGACCTTGTAACGGGTAGGTTTTTCTTTCCATTTGGCCGACATTTCGCACGATTTTGTTCCGTTTTCTGCCCGTTTGTCACCCGGAACAAGTTTACCGTATTTCTGATATTCAGCTGCTGCTTCTTCGAAAAAGCCGTTCATTTTAAGTGCATCAGCATAATAAAGCACCGCAATAGGGTCTGGGTATTTTACCTTTATGGCTTTTTTAAACCATAGTTCAGCTTCCTTAGAAGTTGATAAAGCACGGTAACAAAGTGATATTTTAAAAATCAACTCTGATTTTACTGCCGGATCCTTGGCTTTTTCATACGCTACCTTGTAAATTTCTATAGCCGTATAATACTCGCCAAGCTCAAAAGCTTCGTTTCCCTTCGCAATTTCCTTAGCCTGACCGTATACGTACGATTGTGCAAAAAGGCCGCAAAGCGCTAAGATTAAAATGAATAAGCATTTCTTCATAATAATATCACCCCAAAATTTATTGCGTAAAAATAAATAAATTTCAAAATATAAAAAAATAAACGCCCTTATTGTTTTCTTTGAGTTGTATATTTTTTAAAAAAGGGTTACGTTTGGCAAAAATTTTAACCTTTGAGTATATACAACAGGAAACAGACTTATAAACTCCTTCTTCTTATTGCCGCTCTTCTCATTGGCGCCCTTTCCCTGTTATATACAAACAGGATTATTCAAGATCTGGCCGAACAGGAAAGAAAAACAGTGGAACTGTGGGCTGAAGGTATGCGTTTTCTTATACAGACAGATAATGATGATCAGGATATAAGTTTTGCATTTAAGGTTGTCAAAGAAAACGAAACTGTACCGGTTATTGTTGCAGATGAATATGGTAATGTGCAAGATTACAGAAATCTGGACTCAATAAAAGCGCTCGACACAACATACCTGATAAGAGAAATGGAAGAAATGAAGCGTCAGAATGAGCCAATTGAGCTTTTAATTTCTCCGGTACATAAGCAATATATTTATTACAAGAACTCCATTTTGCTGACAAGATTATTTTACTACCCTTATATACAGATATTTATAATTTTCGCTTATATCCTTGTTGCCTATCTGGCTTTCAGCAGTTTCAGGAAGGCAGAACAGGATCAGGTATGGATTGGTATGGCAAAAGAGACCGCTCATCAGCTTGGGACACCCATATCATCTTTGCTTGCCTGGGCAGAACTGGTTAAATTATCTTCGAAAGATGAAGTAATGATCGAAGAAATAAACAAGGACATAGGAAGACTTGAGATGATTGCCACACGTTTTTCGAAGATCGGCTCTGCTCCGGTGCTTGTCCTTGAAAACATTTCAGAATCAGTACAGGAAGCTGTACTTTATATTAAGAACAGAACCTCCTCGATGGTTACTTTCGAGATCAGATCCGGTAACATCGAAACTGTTTTTGCTCCTTTAAACAAGGACCTTTTTGCGTGGGTGGTCGAGAACCTGTGCCGTAATGCGGTAGATGCAATAGGAGGAACCGGTAAGATTGTAATTACCATCAACGATTACATACAATTTGTTTATGTTGATATAACCGACAATGGTAAAGGAATTCCCAAAGGCAATTTCAAAACGGTTTTCAAACCCGGATTTACAACAAAAAAACGCGGATGGGGTCTTGGACTGAGTTTGTCAAAAAGGATCATTGAAGAATACCATAAAGGCAAGATCTTCGTAAAATCATCAGATCCTCAGAACGGAACAACATTCAGGATAGTACTGAATAAAAAGGTAAAGGACTAAATTTCAGGCCTACTGACATAACAGCAGAATAAACTGTCGCATTTTTCAGACACCTAACACTTAATAACTCACCTTACGCAAATAGATTTTTATGCAAATAGATTTTTATGCAAAAAAGTTCTAAGCCCCAAATTCAAAGTCCAAAGCCCCAAATTTCAAGTCTCAAATTCCAAATTTCAAGTCCCAAATTCCAAGGGAGCCGTCCCTTGGGGCTTGGATCTTGG
>CAZEWB010000251.1:0-5896 GCA_964515655.1 uncultured Bacteroidales bacterium | reverse complement strand
CTGCTTGCCAGTGTTATTTGTCCCTGCTCATTAACGGTGATGTTTGTGTTGGTATAAGCGCCTGCTGCTACGCCGGTATTAGCAAGTCCAACGGTTTGTGCAGCGCTTCCATTGTAAGAAAAAACGCTGATTCCCGTTCCCTGAGACAGAGTAGCATGGGTATGAGCATTTGCGGCAGTCCACGAGGGTGCGGCTGCTCCATTCGAAGTAAGTATTGTGCCTGCTGCTCCTACAGGAGTGAACGCATAAGCGGTGCCGGTTCCGTAAGCCATTGCCCCCGCCGTAGGAACGGCATTCGAGTTTGTGCCTCCTCTGGCAATGCTTAACAGACCTGACCATCCCAAAGTCAAAGATGTTGCCTGTAACAGAGCTGTTGCAGGAGTACCGCCTAAGGTAAGCGTAACATTGGCATCATCAACTCTTGTAAGAGCCGCTCCTGTACCACCGATATCAGCCTGCCAGGATGGAGCTGCCGCCGGTCCGTTTGATTTTAGTACCAGTCCGGCGCCTCCCAATGCAAGTTCTACCACCTGATTCGCGCCATTGGAATAAAATACCTGCCAGTTGTTTGCAGAATGGTCTGATGTATTTGTCATAGTATGCAACCTTGTATGGTCGGTGGCGTGGGTATGATTTCCCCATGCTACCTGATTGGCAGCAGTTCCAAAAGGGATACCTGTAATATTTCCGCCCAACTGTCCCAGAACACTGTTAGCTCCAATTGTAATATCGGTGGGTGGCGCCAGCGCTCCGGTATTATTACCTTTTACTGTATTTGCAGGCATATTCGCCATGCTGATAGTACCGGTGCCGGTAATGGGTCCGCCGGTTAGCCCTGTGCCTGTGGCAATATTAGTTACAGTGCCGTTTCCCGAACCTAATCGGGTCCAGACCGGGGCAGCGGGCGTGTTTGCATTGTAATAAAAGCCTGCGCCTGCCGGAAGAGCCGCATTTGTATTATAAACTAATAAACTCGTTTGTGGGCTGGGAATGGTTGCAGCATCGTTTACCCCTGTTAACAATACACGTGGAATCAGCATACCACTTGTAGTTGAATTTACATCAAGCATAGCCGAAGCATCAGCAGCAGCACCGGTTGAATTAATTGCAATATTCTGTGCTTCTACAGTAAAAGTAAAAAACACAAGCATTAAACTGGATAATAACAGCGTTTTCACTTTATAATTTTGTTAAGGGTTTATAAAAGCAAAAATAAAACATTTTTAATATAAAACAAAAAATATTTAAGCATGTAATAACTGTATGATTATTTTGTAATAACTGTTAATCCTCTTTATGAATAACTTCTACTTTCTCATAGAGATACCATTTTTTAGATTAAACTTACTCATTTCTTTCCTGTAAACCAAGTAATACTGATTTTGTAAAATTAAATATAATTTCCATCCCTTCATAATTTATCTTTTCTGCATCATCTGAGATCTTATGATAGTCATCGTGAATGCCAGTGGTGAAAGTTATTGTTGGTATGTTATTGCTGATAAAAACCGAAGCATCTGTTTTTGCTATATTGCTTTCATTAATTTTGAGTTGGAAATTATTATTACTTACGCTATTTAACAAAGGAACAAGATAAGGAGCTTTTTCACTTCTTATTGCTATTAAAATAGGATTAGCGGTATCAAGCCTCCCTACCATATCAAAATTGAGGAACAGTTTTATTTTTGAAAAATCATATACTTTTTCAGATATAAATGCCTCAGAACCGAATAAGCCGTCTTCGTGTGCCGAAAATGCAATAAACAAATAATTGAATTCTTTGTTTTCTGATTTTTTAAGCTCTTCTGCCAATGAAAGCATCATAGCCACTCCGCTGGCATTATCATCTGCACCGTTATGAACTTTGTTGCTTGTTAATGATCTGGATTTTGTACCTCCAAAACCTAAATGGTCATAATGCGCACCGATAATAATAGTTGAATCGGCTTTATTGTTAATGTAACCGACTAAATTATAAGCAGTATCAATTATGGTGGCATTTTTTGGAAAAGTAAATTTCTGAATGTAGGTACTTTTGAGAGGGACTATACCAATTTCACTGAAATAATTTACCAAATATTTTTTTGCCTTTTCTTCTCCTGCACTGCCCGCAGCCCTGCCTATCATTGAGTCGGAAGATAATGTATATACAATCTGCTTTAGCTTGTCGGTTCTTTCATTTTCTCTGTTTTGAGAAAACACAAAAAGACAAGAAAAGTTTATTATAGTGACAAAAAAATACTTCTTATATATTTTCTCATAACGCTTATAGAATAATCACCTTGTTTATATATAAATAGTGGTAAAATGTCATTAATGATATGTTGGGCTGCTTGCTATGGTTCTGGTTGTTTGTTGCAACCCACCAGAAACCAGTTACCCGCAACAATTGACCAGACGCTCAGCCGTTCAACCTATAGCTTGATATATCCAATTGATGCGGAAACTGAGACCGTTTGCAGTTTAGCCGGTATTATTCCTTTTCATTGGGATTTTTGGCAGTTGAATTTTGCGATTTAGTCTGCTTTTCGATATTTTTCTTTTCTTCTAAATATTTTTTATAATTAGCTTCAGATTCCTCCTTCATCTTTTTAGAGGCGTCTTCAGCATTTTTTTGTTTTTGTATTTCAAATTGCTCTTTTTCTGTTTTAACAGGAATAATGTTGTTTTGATTTGTGTTTTCTCCATTGCCTTCCGTATTAATGCCTGAAGTTTTTATGTTTGTTGCATCTTTCATTTCCGGTTCTTTTTTAACAACATCAGAAACAGGCAACATATCAAATCTGATTTTTGTTCCATCCCACCAGATTGGTGTTGCGTTTCTGTCGGTATTGTTCTCATTAAACATAACTCCCTTCATCTTATTATCAAAATCTTTATCAGCTATTGCTTCCGGTAGTTCAGAATTAACATCTGAGTCTATTCTTTTACCTATTACAATAAATGAAAACTCTACATTCGAAGCGCCACCGCTGAGTTCTTCCACATCGAAGCCTTTTGGATCAACATTTTTAATGAAAATCCCGTTGCATTGTCCCATAGGAGAAATTGTAACCACAGGTGTATTATCTCCGATCATTTCTGCAAAAGACGCATCGAAAGTTACTCTTGTTTTCCCGTTAACAAGTTTTGCTTTTCCGTCATTGTATATTTTAATATCGGTAGAAGTAACTGAATAAGCAGCTACCCTTCTATCTCCAATAGTTACTATTTCTGCCTGATGGCCTGATGTATAAACATTGCCGATATTGTATGCAGCATATAATTCTCCGCAGGAAGTAAAACCTAACACTTCGCCTCTTGACCAACTGCCCATAATTCCTCCATAGGAACCGCTACCAACACCAATAGTATTATCATTAGGCATAAAGCCTGCACCATCAGCATGAGAGGTAAAATAACCGCCATAGGTGGCTGATGCACTATTTTTGTATCCTAATGAACCCCAATAACCACCACTATACTGACTACCGATAACACCTCCGCCACGAGGGTTATCATTATAGTTCCAGCCGCCTACACCAAATTCATAGTTTCCTCCATCATAATCGCAAACATTAGTAGCAGCACGGGCAGTACCCCAACTATATCCTGTTCCATTATAAACTCCGTTGGTATAAATATATAATATTTGCCTGTCTGATGTCAAATCCCATACCTGGCAATTGGGGTAGTTGTTGGCACTGATATTTGTGCCATTATCTGTCCATAAGCTCGATCCTGCCCCGGCTGCTGCCCAATATGCGGCACCCGCACCGTTGGATGTGAGAATCTGCCCGGCTGTTCCAAAACTACCGTTGGCTTGCAGTGCTCCGGTGAGTGCGACATTTCCGCTAAAATAACCAGCCCAGTTTGTGCCACCACCTGCACTGGCATATACTCCATAATTCGTCCCTGTACCCCATGCATATCCATAAAGCCCATAGTTCGTACCTGAACCACCGCTCACATATCCTCTTGTTCCGTAATAAAAACTGCTTCCGGTAGGATAGACCACGCCATTAACGCCATAATATCCGCCTTCGAATTGCCCACCAATTCCCCAATAGTCAATCGGGCGGCTGTATCCATAAACACCATAAGCATCGGAAGCGACGGCATATGTATTCGTAAATTTACCAATAGCCTGAGGGCTGGCGACAGCGCCGGAAACATTCAACGTATTTCTTGTGCTTATATTTGAGGTAATATCCACTTCCCCGTCAAACCAACCGGCATACCAGAGAGCGTTTTTATACATAGAAAGAGCACCGAAATATGTTTGAGCCTCATTGCTTCCAAGTACGCCGGCTGTGTTTTCATTTCCGGTAGTGTATATTAAGCCCAGAACACCCGCTTTGTATGATCCTGCTGTTTCGAGTAATCCCATAACCCCGCCTCCCCCTGCAGTAGCATATTGCCAACCCGTTCCGCTCGTTGTGCTTCCATACAGCGATGAAGCATCTAAAGCCCATAATGTGCTTGTATTTACAGGATAAATAGAAACAGCACAAGGTTGCCAAGAGTAAGTTCCATTCAGGCATATTGTGTTTGCATCAGGTTGCATGAAGCGGGAATTTCCAAGAGTTGTTCCATTAGGTGTCCATAATGGAATATAATTTAATGTCCCACTGCCGGCAATTCCACCGCCGCCTGCCGCCCAGCTACATGTTGTGCCGTCAGATGTAAGTACATTGCCTGCAGCTCCAAGACTGCCAGCTATGTCAATTGACAGACTACCGCCACGGAGATACAGCCTGTCATCGGCAACATTTTCGCCAACATAAACATAAGAGCCGTCACCGAAAAAAAGTTTATTCATAGTGCTGGTAGATGTGTTTCCTAACTTGGCATCACCACTTAAAACATGTAATTTATAAGTAGCCCCGGTTGGGGTTCCTCCAATACCAAGTGATGAATTGCCGTTGTCCCAGTACAGATTAGCATTACTGCTAAGGGATGTTGGCCCGTCCCAAAATGCTACACGTGTAGCCACACCCGATCCTGTAATACCTGCAGTTCCGCTACTCGCCGCAGTAATTTGCCCTTGTGCATTAACAGTTATATTGGTATTTGTATATGCACCTGCCGCTACGCCGGTAAAGGCAAGCCCAACGGTTTGTGCCGCACTTCCGTTGTAAGTAAAAACGGTAATGCCT
Source organism: uncultured Bacteroidales bacterium (assembly GCA_964515655.1). Lineage (GTDB taxonomy): Bacteria > Bacteroidota > Bacteroidia > Bacteroidales > GWA2-32-17. The sequence goes on along the minus strand of CAZEWB010000251.1, from coordinate 758 downwards.
GTGCCTTGTGTCAGGTTAGCATGGGTATGAGCATTTGCGGCAGTCCACGAAGGTGCGGCTGCTCCATTCGAAGTAAGTATTGTGCCTGCTGCTCCAAGTCCAAGTTCCATCACATTGCCGGCGGCATTGGAAAAGAATACCTGCCATGCTGTTGCAGAATGGTCTAATGTATTTGTCATAGTATGCAACCTAATGTGATCGTTTGTGTGGGTATGATTCCCCCATGCTACAGTGTTGGCAGCAGTACCAAAAGGGATACCTGTAATATTTCCGCCCAACTGCCCAAGAACACTGTTTGCTCCAATTGTAATATCAGTGGGTGGCGCCAGCGCTCCGGTATTATTACCTTTTACAGTATTTGCAGGCATGTTCGCCATGCTGATAGTGCCGGTACTGGTAATGGGTCCGCCGGTGAGCCCTGTGCCGGTGGCAATATTAGTTACAGTGCCGTTTCCCGAACCTAATCGGGTCCAGACCGGAGCAGCGGGCGTGTTTGCATTGTAATAAAAACCTGCGCCTGCCGGAAGAGCCGCATTTGTATTATAAACTAATAAACTCGTTTGTGGGCTGGGAATGGTTGCAGCATCGTTTACCCCTGTTAACAATACACGTGGAATCAGCATACCACTTGTAGTTGAATTTACATCAAGCATAGCCGAAGCATCAGCAGCAGCACCGGTTGAATTAATTGCAATATTCTGTGCTTCTACAGTAAAAGTAAAAAACACAAGCATTAAACTGGATAATAACAACGTTTT